>CAYNXA010000007.1:0-18877 GCA_964401015.1 uncultured Oscillospiraceae bacterium | reverse complement strand
TGTATACATTGGGGTATTGGATGTATATTCAAGTCGCCTCGACGCAAAGCCAGATCATGTATCCGTATTTGGCAGCGGCAGGTATTATTATGACTTTGATTATGGCACCTTTAACTTTCCTATTGAAGTATCTGCTGGAAAAGTACGGACCGAGCGCGGAATATTGAGGTGAAAGATGAGCGTATTACATAAATTAGGTAATAAAACAATTAACAGGATAGTAAAAACAATTGTTATCATATTGATGTTATTTTTCTGCTTTACATTACTTTTAATTTTGTTTTGGCAATTTTATACGTCAGTGAAATCGCCCATTGAATACTTTGAAAATTCGTTTTCTTTTCCGAAAAAATTTCGATGGGAAAACTTTTCAGAGGCAATAAATTTATTGCAAATCGAGCTTTTATCCCCGACAAGAGGATATATTACTTACGATTTTGGGAGCATGTTGGCGGTTAGCGTCATTTGGGCGTTTGCCGTACCATTTGTGTCGTTGTTTTTCACTTTGATGGTAGCGTATGTTATGTCGAAGTTTGAGTGGCGCGGCAGGAACTTTATTTACTTTTTAGGGATATTCGTAATGTTGATGCCCATTTACGGATCTACGGGTATGTCTATGGTCATTCGAAAGGCAATCGGCATGTATGACAATTTGTTTATGACGGTTGTATTCTCGCCCGGGTATTGTTTTTCCGGTATGTGGTTTATGTTATTCTATGCTGCTTGGAAGGCGATTCCTATGGCTTACAGCGAAGCGGCGGCAATCGACGGGGCAGGGCATATGCGGACGATGTTTTTCATTATGATTCCTATGATGATTCCCACGTTTGCCGCAGTGTTCCTGATGAATTTTTTAAGTACGTGGAACGATTATGATACCTTTCTTTTGTGGTTGCCTTCTTATGCAAATCTTTCGTACGGAATGTATTTGTTCCAAGAAGACGCCTCTAAATACGGTGCGGCAGTGCCGCAGGTTATGGCGGGATTTATTGTCTGCATGGTTCCGACAAGTATCATTTATATTTGTTCGCAAAAGTTGATCGCTTCTAAATTGACGATAGGTGGTTTGAAAGGATAAAAGGAGAAAAGATGAAAAAAAACGTTTTCTTATTAGGCGCAATAGCAGTGATGCTTGCATGCTGCGGTGTTCAAAACATGAGAATCAATGCCGTGCAGGCTGAGGAAAGGCAATATACTCTTGAATATGCAGAGGACGGCGTTGTGCTACCGCTTTTGCACTTGGGTGAGGGAGAGCAGTATTACGTAGATGTATTTAAAGGCTCAGATATAGAGTATACGACACCATTAGAAAAGAAAAATGCTTATACGTTTGTCGCAGATGGACTTGGTGAGTATTTGTTGCGGTATTTAATTAATAGAAACGGTGTAGAATCGTATGAATATGCAACATTGGTGTTGGAAGACACGACGTCTCCGATGTTTACGTTTTCCGTCAAGGATAGGTATGTGGTAGGAGAAACGTTATCAATCCTTCCGAAAATTCAAGATAATACAGCATCGATGGCAGTCGTGGATTGCAAATTGATTTGTAACGGAAATCTTTCCACGTCGATGATTGAGAATAATCGTTTGACATTCTCGACGGCGGGAGAGTACAAATTACAGATTACGGTTACAGACGGCGGGGGCAATATAGCAAAACAGTTGTATGAATTTACGGTAGCGGAAGGACTTGATTCGGAACCTAGCGATACGTCGTCTGAACAATCGTGTAGCGGTTGTAATAATCCCATTACGAATCTGATAGGGTCGTTGACCGCACTGTGCGGTGCGTTGCTCTTAAAACGGAAATAGGAGAGATAAAATGACGAGAAAAATCAAAAACATTATAAGCAAAATGCTTTTTGGGGGCTTTTTATCCATAGTAGCGATAGGAACGTTTTGTTTGGGAGAAGGTATGATAAACGCAGCTGCGGCAACGGCAGAGCCTTCCGATTATGCGTTGGCATATCGTGAATATGAAATAGAGAATTATGTTCCGAGTATGATGGTAAAAGATCCGTCTGGGAACGTTGTTGCAACGGAAAACGGCGTATTTACGCCTTTACGCGAAGGTGATTATACTATTCGTGATGGCGGCACGATGAAGATTGTTCGCGTGTTCGCTACCGTTCCTCAAACGAGCTATACTTATGAGTTTCCATTAAAAACGGAGTATCGAACGGGTGAAATTATCGAATTGCCGAGAGCGGAAGTCGTATCGGCGGTGAGTAATGAGATTGCTTACGATATTTTCGTAGAGTATGACGGGGAACTTATTGACGTGCTGTCCGACTCGAACCAACGTACGTATCAGTTTAACAAGGCTGGCGGCTATGCGTTGACGTATACTTACGAGGATATTTTCGGATATATTTCGACCTCGACGAACTATTGCGACGTGGTGGATATGCCCGTGATTGCGTATGATGCGCCTAAAGCGCTTTCGCTCGGGAAAACAGTTTCCGTGGATACAATATTTGCGTATAACGGCGCAGATCGCGTTGAGGCGGATTTGGAAATAATTGCTCCGTCCGGCAAAAAAGTAGATTTATCCATTGGTTCGTTTGTCGCGGAAGAATTCGGTATGTATCTATATAACGTGTCGGCGGAGATAGGAGGCGACGTCGTTACCGCCCAATATGAAGTTCCTTGCGATATTTATACAAATGATCTTTTTGACGCAACGACGTTGGCGAAAGAGCCGATAGCTGGAAAGGAATTGCCGGCAATTTGCTCACAAAAAGGAAACGGCGTGTTGTTGGAAGCTTCTGCCACAGGCGCAAAGTTTACCTTTAACAACGTTATAGATTTAAACAACATCACTCGTGATATTAATTTGTTGTCGTTTTTTCCGTATGTTTCCGGGGAAATCGGACACGTAGAAGATTTGCAGATTATTTTGACGGATATTTACGATAAGGACAACAGCGTCGGTATACAATTTAAATGTTCGCCGTTCCACGATAATCTTACGTATGTTTCTGCATTTCATAACGGCAGACATTATGCGTTTGACAATGAAAATTGGGTTTTAACGGGAGTAAATGGGCCGGTCAAGATTGGAGACCAGTATTTCTTCGCCGGCATTATGAGAAATCATTATTCAATGCAGATGAAAAGTCCCGACTCCTTGAACGTTTATTCCTTTACGATGGATTATCCTCAACGACAAATGGTGTTGGATTTGACGTCGGAGAGAGAGGGTAGGTATACATTGATGGACTTCGATAATCCGATTTGGTGCGGCGGCGCGGAATACGTTTGGAACGGATTCACAACCGGGGAAGTTTATATGACAATTCACTTCGGTACGATTGTCGGCAAAAGTGCATCTATTATCGTAACGGAGGTCGCGGGACAGAGTGTATCCGGTACTTCCATCAAGGATACGACTGCACCTTCCATTGTTTTGGGGTTGGATAAAAGATATCAAGAAAGCATGCCGTACGGTTTGGTTGGCAAAGAGTATGAGTTGCCAAACGTTCGCGCGAATGATATCGTTTCAGGATCGATTGAAACAGAGGTGGCGATTTTCTTAGAAGGAACGCAGATTGCATATAACGGTGGCGAGTTTGTACCGCAAAAAGCGGGAACATATACCGTTGTGTATACCGCAACCGATTTAAAAGGCAATGTTTCGGAAAAGAGGCTCGTTTTTGAAGTGTATGAAGAAGCACCGATGATTTCTGTAAATATGCTTAAACACGAATTGCCGATAACGGGGAAATATTTTAAAATTCCCGATATTGTTGTTAACGGCGCGTCCGGGAAAACGGAAGTCGTTACGGAAGTCGTTTACAACAACTTGGTTGTTTTGCCCGACGAAGCTGGGAAAATTTATATCGATAAAGTCGGTAATATTCGCTTGAACGTTTTCGTAACTGACTGGTTAGGTCAGGAAATTCAACAAGCCTTGGATATTCCTGTTTCTACGGAAGAAATGCGTATACTTGTGGAAGAACGTTATAGCGTGGTGCAAGCAGGCAGAACTCTTAAATTTGCCGATGCGCTCGTATACGATTTCAACGATAAAGGCGATAACGAAGTTGCACAGAAGATTCTTGTAAATGGTCAAGAATTGAACGGAAATACCTATACGGTAACGGAAAACGATGAAATATTGGAGGTGAATTATCAAGTTTCTTGCGCCGGAAAAACGGCGGAATATAACTATTCCATCGTGGTGATCAAGTCCTTGAAAAATATTTTTACCACCGACGGCACGTATACGGTTGCCGGAAAATATCAAGACGAAGTGCATTTCCAATTTACGCAAGACGGAGAATTTGCTTTAGTGAATCCCGTTTCGCATAACTACTTAAAGTTAAATCTCAGTACTCCCGTTTATGCGTTTGATTATATGGATGTATATTTTACCGATTCGGCGAATCCAGATGTGTCTGTATTCTTGCGATTTACGGAATACAGCCGTACGCAAGTTAGGATGCAATTAAACGGAAAGGGCGATTACTATTTGTTGAGTGGCTCGTTGTCGGCGGGGGTTCCTTTTACATTCTTCTATGAATCGGAACGCTTGGTGTTCAAACAGGCCATAGACGAAAAGGTTATATTTCAAATTAAAGAATGCAAAAACGGCGACGTGTTCAAGGGATTCGAGAGCGAGGCCGTGTCCGTTCGCGTACTTGTAAAAGGCGTTCAAGGCAATTCAACGGTGCGTTTGTGCGGTATTTCCAACGAAACATTCGTAACCTATTTATTGACTGGGAAAGATTCGGTTCAGCCGGTAATCAGCGTTCCTGTAGATAAAGAAACGATTCAAGGCGAATATGGAATACCATATGAAGTAAAACCGACAAAGGCGTATGATGTTATCCAAGGTATATTCGATGTCCGTGTAACGGTAATAGCTCCGAACGGGAATATGCTTTGCGAAAATAAGATATTGCAGGAAAACTTTGTGTTTATGACTGATTGTTACGGCACTTACAGTATCATATACGAGACGTTTGATAACGCGTATATCGGAAAATCGACGAAGACTGTCTTTTTGCAGATACGCGACAAAGTTGCGCCCACAATTTCTTTGCGTTCGGCATGGACTTTGACGGAAGCAATGTTGGGGGATACTATGACGATAACGGGCGCCACGGCGACGGATAACGTCGATACGGATATCGAGATTAAGATATTTGTTTACGATCCTCAATACCGCAATACTATCGTGAAAGAAGGTGACGTTTATCGATTTACCTATAAAGGGAAGTATCGCGTCGTATATCTCGCAACGGATTCCGCAGGGAATCAAACGCGCGAAATCTATTATATCGAGGTGAAATAATATGAAACGTGTGAAAAAAATAGCGTCCTTGCTTTTATGCTGTACATTATTGGTTTCCTTCTTCGGATGTGTGGGCGGCGCAGATTCTTCGAGCTCTAGCGGCGGAAGTGACGCGCTTCCTGAAATCGAAGAAACGGAACATAAGGATGGGGTTGATAGATCTCAAACTTTGGGACTGATCGTGGATCACGGGGAGAGCGAATATAAAATCGTATACGCTGTGGATGCGAGTGCATCGCAACTGTATGCAGCTTCCGAATTGGCGCAATTTATATCTAAATCGACGTCGGTAAACGTACCGGTTTACGCAGATGCGGCGGTGCAGTATGACGAAAACGGAAAATATATTTCCGTCGGTGATACGAAGCTTTTGAAGCAGGCAGGCATCGAGGTGGATGCGGAAGCGTTGAATAAAGACGGTTTCATTATGAAAACGCAAGGTAATAACTTGTATATTGCCGGCGCGAACGATAGAGGCGTTTTGTATGGGGTATACGACTTCTTAGAGCGGTTTGTCGGTGTACGTTTTATTTCTTACGACGTGACTCATGTTCCCGAAATTGAGGTTTTGCCACTTTATAGTATGGACGTGACCGAGGCCCCGGCTTTCGAGTATAGAAATTTATTCTCGGATTCAATGCGAACTTACGACGAATTTTATACGCGGTTGCGTTTTAACGCGCCGGAGCGTATCATCGGGGATTTATACGGCGGGAGAACGGATTGGTACACGGGAATGAGTGAAAATCTTGCGAAGAGTTACGAAAATCTGTTGCAGATGTTGCCTCGATATCATGACTTTAATGTGATTCATAATGCGTTTTATTGGGTAAATCCTGCCGTTTGGTATGAATCGCATCCGGAATTTTTTGCGACGGATAAAAACGGTAATACGATTCGTGATGCAGCAGGTACAATCTGTCAGTTGAACTTGACGAACGGAATCACCGACGACGGGAAATTAGACGAGACGATGGACGTTAGTGTTGCAAAAGTTGCTTTGGATTCCTTGAAAGCGTTTATTTTGGATGATCCGAATGCAAATGTATTCTTCTTTGGACACAATGACTGGTCTGTATACGATGAAACGCCGCGTTCGCAGGAAGCTGCGCAACGCTACGGCGGACAATCGGGTATTCTGGTACGTTTCGTAAACGTTCTTTCTGATGAAATTGGAAAATGGATGCAGGAAAACGGAATTGAAAGAGATATTACGATTGCTACATGGGCGTATTTGCACACGGTAAAAGCACCTGTGAAATCGGACGGAAAGGGTGGTTACGTGGCTGTGGACCCGACGGTTATTCCTCGAGAAAACGTAGCGATTCGTTTTGCGGCAATCGGTTTGGATATGTATTATCCCGTTTATGACGAGCATCAAAGACAAGAGGACAGTTCCATGATGATGGAATGGACTTATATTTGCGATAACTTTATGGTTTGGTCGTATGAAACGAATTTCGGTAATTATTTGTTCTATTATCCGAGTATGCGTCAATGGTCCGACAATTTGCAGTATTATCACAATATCGGCGTGAAATATATGATGATGCAGGATAACTATCACGGCTTTGGAAGCTGGCAGGCAGATATGCATACCTATGTAGCTTCTAAATTGCTTTGGGATCCCGAGACGAAAGTGCAGCCATTAATCGACGAGTTCTTGTATTATTATTTCGGGGAAGGTGGTTCCCAAAAAGTAGCGGAAATGATGCAGATATTTGATGATCATTTTGCATTATTACAGGAAAATGAACCGGATTTTTGGATGCCGTTTAGAGATGACGATGGTAAAACGTTGAATAATGCGGATTATTTCCCGATCAGTCTATTAGAGCGCGCGGAAAACGTGGTGAAGGATGCACTCGAACAAAATGAAGTAGATAATTCTATCGACGGTGCAACGCGCGTTACTTATAACAAGCATTTGACGTCTGCGTTGCTCACGCCTCAATTTATGATTTTGAAGAATTATGCGCGATATTATTCGGGCAGCCGTTTAGCGTATGCTTCGGAGGTCATCAAGAATGCAGAATACGTCGGTGTCCTCGCGCTGTCGGAAGTGCAAACGTTAATTAATTATAAGGCAGAATTAGGCGTTTCCGGTTAATTATGTTAAAGCAAGAAAAGTTAACAATTGAAGAAAAAATCAAATTGCTTTGTGGAAAAAGCGGCGATGTCGTGGCGGAAAAATACGGGGAAAAGTATTTTTCCGTCAGCGATGGTCCGCATGGAATCAAAAAGCACGGAGTTTGTTATCCGAATATGTGTTTGGTTTCCAGTTGTTGGGACACATCGCTATTGTACGCAATGGGAGAAAGTATTGGCTATAATTGTAATGAAGAAGGCGTAGATGTCTTGCTAGGTCCGAGCGTTAATATAAAACGAAACCCGTTGTGCGGACGGAATTTTGAATATATTTCCGAAGATCCGTTTTTGGCAGGAACGCTGGGCGCGGCGTACGTAAACGGCGTGCAAAGCACGGGGGCATCCGCCTGCGTAAAGCATTACTGCTGTTATAATCAGGAAACGAATCGGTTTACGCAACAGGTGTATGCGGACGAGGACGTTGTAATGAATACGTATGTACGCGTATTCAAGATTTTGTTGCAAAAATCCTCGCCCGATTTTTTGATGAGCTCGTACAATAGTTTGAACGGGGAGTTTGTTTCTCAAAATGCATATTTATTAGGTGACGTATTAAGAGATTTGTTAGGGTTTAAGGGCGTGGTCATTTCCGATTGGGGCGGTGCAGATTATCGTTGGAAATCGTTAAAGGCAGGTGTGGATATCCACATGCCTGGCGATTTGGAAACATCCTGCAAGGAAGTGCATACGGCTTTGGTCAACGGTAATTTGACTGAAGCAGATTTGGAATGCTCGTTAAAGCGAGTTTTGACGGCTATGGAAAAAACGCAAAAGCCCAAAAAGCGCAAAGAGACGGAGCGAGACTTATTGCACAAGATTGCCATAGAAAGCATCGTTTTGCTGAAAAACGATGAAAATACATTGCCAATTGCGGAAACAGAATCTTTGGTCGTTATCGGCGCTTTGGCGAAGGAACCTTGTATTCAAGGCGGCGGTTGTGCTGCGATTGATAATATAGAGGTGAATGCACCTTATGGGGAATTGAGTCGTCGCAGCGGCAAAGACTTGCCTTATGCGGCAGGGTATTCTTTGCATGGTTCAAAGAGAGATTTGCTGTTGGAGTGCGAAGCCGTTGAAAGAGCAAAACAGGGCAATGTGGTTGTGTTTTTTGCAGGGTTACCTGCTTTTGCTGAATCTGAGGGGTATGATCGCAAGACCTTGGCATTGCCTGAGAATCAGTTGATTTTGCTTGAAAAGCTGGCAACTTTAAAAAAGAAGATTATCGTCGTGTTGACGAACGGGGCTGCGGTTGAGTTAGGAGAAGTGCAAAGGTGCGCGTCGGCAATCGTAGAATGCTGGTATGCAGGTGAAGCCTATGCGGCCGCTTGTTGCGATATATTATTCGGCAAAGCGAACCCTTGCGGACGACTTTCTGAGTCATTCCCGCTTCATTTGACAGATTATATTCCTTCGGATTATTATGTGGACGAAAAAGATTGCGTACGCTATAAAGAAGGCGAGGAAGTAGGGTATAAATACTATGTGGCGCGAAACGTGAAAACTTGTTACCCTTTCGGGTATGGGTTGAGTTATACTGAATTCGTTTACGACAAATTTGAGGTAATTTCGACAGAACGAGAGCGCAGAGAACTTTTGGTGCGCGTAACGCTTCGAAATATTGGTTCTCGAAGTGGCAAAGAAGTCGTGCAAGTTTATTTACAACACGAAACGGAGAGGGCTCATTCGTTGGCAGGATTTATTAAAACGGAGTTACAGCCGGGCGAAAGCAAAACCGTAGAAATTTTGTTAGATGCGGAATGTTTTACGTCGTATAATTCGTTGTCTAAGAAATACGCTTTGCGTACCGGGACGTATACGGTGTCCGTTCGCAAAGATGCGGAACGTTCTCTTTGGGCCGAACGTGTAAATATTTCGGATATTTTTCAGTGTACGCGTTATACGAAGATTGGAGAATTATTGCAAGTCGGAAATGGACCGGAGTTGGTTTCAAAATACCTTTCTCCGTACATTTGCAAAGCGGCGATGGATGATGCGATGTATCATCTTTGCGTGAACGGCAGAGAAATCGACGAAAGCGAATTTTTAAGAAATTTAGCCTATTCTTTTCCTTTGTATATTTTTACAACGTTGACGGCAGGTATGTTAACCAATCAAGAGTTGGACGAAATTATTGCGAAAATCAATAAGGAATTTGTATTTGAGTAAGCACTAGGGAGACTGTGATGTACGAGTCTATATACAAAGAGGGAACCATATTGGAAGAACCGGTTGTATTCGTGGAATCAAATGGAACAATTTGCGCGAATTTGGCGGTTGAACCAACTGAAATCATGAAAATATACAATCCGATTCGAGGAGAATCGATAGAACTGAAGGATATTTCCGTAAAAGGGAAAACGTTGTCCGTGAAAAGTGGCAACGTCCCTTTTTTGAAAGAAGGGTGGTTGCGCGCAATCGATTTACCAGCGCATATCCAAAATTTAGGGACGGAGTACAATATAACCGATGTTTTATTGATGGATGCAAAGCAGCTCGCATCTTTTCAATATAGAGTGACTTACGCCGTTCAACAATTAGAATTGCCGCGGAGTGCGTATTATGCGTCGGCATTGGCGAGATTTAGAGAAAAAGCGCGAAATGGTAATCCGTTAACCATTCTTTTGTATGGGGATAGTATATCGAATGCCGCGAACTCGAGTGGTGAAGGTTTGTTTGAACCGTTTGAAAAGCCTTGGTGTGAGCAAGCAATAGAACGTATTCGATCAGAATTTCATAATAGAAACATAGAACTTGTCAATCGTTCCCGTTCGGGGTACGGCAGCGCTTGGGGCGCTGAATATGCGGCGGAAAATATAAGAAGCGTGGATTTGCTCGTTGTGGCGTTTGGTATGAATGATGCGACGGAGAATTTACCTTGCGAAAAATTCACGGAAAATATTCGTCGCATTTTAGAGGAACGTAAAAATTCGGATTGTGACGTGGTGCTGGTTTCTTCTATATTGCCGAACCCGAATAGCGAGTATGCACGTTTGGCTTTGCGAAAGTCCTACGGGGAGGCGTTGAAAAAACTGTGCTTTCAAAACGGGTTTGCATTTATGGATATGTTGTCCGTTAGTGAATATTATGAGACCCGTAAACGGTATTGTGAAATTTCGGGAAATAATTTTAATCATCCCAACGACTTCATATACCGTTTATATGCAGACGCATTTACATATCTATTAACACAGGAGGCGTAAACGATATGAATTCGGTAAAAGTAGTCATTGTGGGAAATGGTGAGCGCGCAACTTGCTATTGCAAGTATGCATTGTCTGCCCCAGAGGAGCTTAAAGTCGTTGCTATAGTAGATCCGAACGTTCAGAAATTAGAAGAAGGCGCTGCCATGTACGGCGTTCCTCGCGAACATTGTTTTTCAAGCGTGGAAGAATTTCTCGAAAAGCGCGAGGCGTACGGGATTGAAGCTGACGGCGTTGTAAACGCAACGATGGACGAGTTCCATTATCAAACGGCGATCCCGCTTTTAAAAGCAGGCTATAATATGTTGTTGGAAAAACCCGTCGTTAATAATATCGAGCAACTGTTGGAAATCGAACGTACGGCAGAGACGAACGGCTGTTTTTTGATGGTGTGTCACGTATTGCGTTATACGCCTTTTTATCGTAGGATAAAAGAGATTGTGGCGCAAGGCGAAATCGGAGAGATTGTACATATAGAAACAAGTGAAAATGTTGGTGTTGCCCATTCTTCCAATTCATATATTCGCGGCAAGTGGAACAGTCGAGAAAAATGCGGCAGTTCGATGTTGTTGGCAAAATGCTGTCACGATTTAGATTTGCTTTGCTGGTTGAACAATACAACGAAGCCTGTAAAAATGGCAAGTTTCGGTGGACGGGATTTTATTACGCCACAAAAAGCGCCGCAGGACGCAGGCACGCGATGTTTGCTTGATTGTCCGCACGTCAACGATTGTCGATATTCGGCGGAATCTATTTATGTAAAAAACGACCAGTTTCCTTGGTATTCTTGGCAATGCTTGAACAAACCGTATGATCAGGCCACAAGAGAAGAGAAAACAGAATCGTTAAAAACGTTTAATCCACATGGAGAATGTGCGTTTAAAATGAAGTCCGATCTTGTAGATCATCAAGCGCTGATTATGCAATTTGAAAATGGGAGTACGGCGACGCACAGTATGATTCAAGGGGCGGTAAGACCTTGTCGTTTGATTCGTATTATGGGAACGGAAGGTGAGATTGACGGCATGATTGAGAGCAGTGTATTCCGCGTACGCAAGTATGATTTTGAGAATGCGGGATATACGGAAAAAAGCTATGACGTGCACAACGATATTCCTGAAAACGACCATCACGCAGGCGGAGACGAGGGAATCATTCGCGACTTTATTCGTATGATTCGAAAAGAAATGCCGAGTATTTCTTGCACGAAGATACAAGATAGCGTATACGGACATCTATGTGTTTATAAAGCAGACGAGTCGATGGAAAAATGTCAAGTTGAGGATATCAAAGAGGTATAGCATGAAAAAAGCAGAGTGGGTTTGGTTGGATAAGCAATCGGAATCGGATGAATACGGAGCTTTTTTCGATTCGTTCACGTTAGAGCATCTTATGGAAGTACATATGCAGATTTCCGTAGCAGGAGATTATAATGTATACGTCAACGGGACGCTGGCAGGTTTTGGACAGTATGCGGATTTTGCACATTATAAAGTATACGATACGTTGGATATTACGCCGTATGTAAAAGAGGGCGAAAACGAAGTTTTGGTTGTGGCTTGGTATATCGGAAAAAGTTTTTCTACGTACCGAGATTGTGGGACGGGCGTACTGTTTGAGGTATATGCAGGTGATGATGTACTGTCTTACACACGGGCAGGTATGCGTTCAGCTCTTGCAAACGGGTATATGAGCCATTTAAATAAAGTGATTACCATACAGCTTGGTTATTCGTATCGCTATGATACGAGAGCGCAAGAGTATGCTTGGAATGAAGCTGTAGCGGTGCCAGGATTTGGGAAAAATATAAAGGAGCGGCCTAATGAAAAATTGCCGTTAGGGGATTTTCTATATGGAAAATGTATCGACACGCACAAACGTTTGTATGATTTGGGTGCGGAAAGTTGTGGCTTTTTAGCGATAAAATTCAAGGCTAAGAGCGGGGAAAAAGTGACGATTGCCTACGGTGAGCATATTGCCGACGACGGTGTTAGGTATGCAATTGACGGCAGGGATTTTACGGTCGAGCTGATAGGAAATGGTGAATATACGGAATTTTTAGGTTCGTTTCGCCGTTTAGGGTGTCGCTATTTGCAAATTGTAGAGGGGGCACCGGAAATAGAATATATCGGGATAAGGGATACGTCATATCCTTTAAAAACGAAATCGTACGTGATTTCGGACGATCGCAGAAAACTCATTTACGAAACAGCGTTGAATACGTTGAGACTTTGCTTGCACGAGCATTATGAGGATTGTCCGTGGCGAGAACAATCGATGTATATTATGGATACGCGCAATCAAATGTTGTGCGGATATTATTCTTTCGACAATAATGAATGTGCAGCTTCGGCGATTCGTTTGATTGCTAACGGACAAAAAGAAAACGGCTTGTTTGAGCTTTGTTTTCCTGCGGACGTGCCGATTACGATTCCGAGTTTTTCTCTTGCATTTGCGACTATGGTTTTGGAGTATACCGAACATACGCGTGATACGGCGTTAGCCCAAGAAATGCTGCCGCATATTGAAAAAATGTTGTCATATTTTCTTTCGAGAATTGATGAAAATGGTTTATATAAAACAGTGTCGGAAGAGGGCCTTTGGCATTTTTACGAATGGGCAGGAGTGTTAGATGGTGCCTTTTTTGAATTGGACGGCAGTAAAAAAGTCAGAAACGAATATGATTCGCTTATTAATGCATTTTTGTCTATTGCATTGACGAATACGGCGCAATTGTGTACGTTGTTGCAAGATTTTCAAAATACGTACCGATATCAAGAATGCAGGAATCGTTTGAACGCTTGTTTGCGTGAAAAGTTTTTTGTTGTAGAAACGGGATTGTTTAAAACGTATGCCGACGGCAGACAGGATTATAGCGAATTGGCGAACGCGCTTTGCGTGCTTGCCGAGGCGTGTTCTGCTGATGAAGCGTCGGCCATTTGCGAAAAATTGTCATCGAATTACGACGGGTGGACGCGAAATACCTTGTCAATGAATATTTTCCGTTACGACGCGTTGCGGAAAATAAATTCGGAGAAATATCAATCGGTTATTTTACGGGAGATCGATGAGATATACGGATATATGTTGGATAATGGAGCCACCTCTTTTTGGGAAACTATAAAAGGCGAGGAAGATTTTCACTTTGCTGGAAGTCTTTGCCACGGCTGGAGCGCGTTACCAGTCTACTATTATCGAATATTCGGCGTTTGTGGAGATAGAGAAGCCCCAATAGAGGAGGCGTTTGCCATTCGAGATATTCCATCTAGAACCGACTACGCGCGTTCGATTGAAACATATATACAATTGCGTAGTGCTGAAGCTACGTGCGCTCGCGATATGGTTTTGGCGATGCCGTTGGAAACTCGACGAAAGGCGTTTATTAAGATGCTCGGTGCGCCGTTAGGAGAGACCTGGGCTGAAACACGACTCATAAAAAAAGAGCTTTTGCTTATCCATGACGGAATACGCGCGACAAGATATACTTTTCTGTTAAATGAAAGTATCCCGTTTAGTGGCATATTGTATGAGAAGGCCGAAGAAAAAGAAGGGCTGGATAGACTGATTGTTGCCTTACATGGTGGCGGCGGTACGTCGGAAATTTTAGGCGATTTGTTTGTGGATAGCAGTAATTATAATCATATGATAAACCGAATCGTAAGACCTGGGATAAAAGTATTCGCCCCACAGTTATTGCTTTGGAATTCTGCAATTTACGGAAGCGAAAACGATCGGGAAAACTTAAACAGAAGATTGACGCAATTGGGCGGCAGCATTACGGCTTTTGAACTGAAATGTTTGCAAAAAACGTTAGATTGGTGGGAACAGGACGAGTTGACGGATACGGAAAAAATTGGTGTTATCGGATTGTCTTACGGAGGAATGTACGCGTTACATTTCGGCGCATTGGATACGCGCGTTTCCGCAACGTACTCTTCTTGCTGGTTTAGTGATCGAAGAAAACACAACTGGGCAGACTGGACGTATTTCAATGCGGAGCATACATTCTTCGATGCGGAAGTGGCGTCTTTGGTATTTTTTAGGACTCTCTATATTGAGGTCGCCGATCAAGACGAGGCGTTCCCTGCTGCAGATGGAGCATTGGAGCGTTGCCGTTTGACTGAGGTCGCACGGCAGACGGAGGCGGAAAATTGTTTGCATATGAAAGTTTTTTCTGGAAAACACGAGTTAGATACTGATCCCGCGCTGTTGGAAATGTTTATTCGCGAAGTAATGGAGAAATAAAATGCGATTGAAGGGGCGTTATTATTGTTTTACGATAGTCGTAAGGTTAAATCAAATCGAAGTTGCCCCCAATGTATATTTGGGTATGGACGAGCGCGCGGAGAATACTCCGGAAAATTTGCGGAAGTATCGCGAAGCGATTGCGGAAGCGATCCCGAATGCGCGTATTACGATTGCCTTCAGCCATTCTGCATTGACGGACGAAAGCGCGCAATATTGCGAGCTCAGGCGGTTGGCAAAGGAATATAGCGAACGATATGGTGATGATATTACATACTTGGTGGGCGGATATTTCATTGGTGCATACGTTCCGCGGAAGATTGCAGAATCGCATATAGATGAAGCGTTATCGTTATTGGAAACAATGATGTGGACGGGATATAAACCGCGTGCGGTGATTGGCGGTTTTTTGCCTGCTAAAATTATGGAATATTTATCTTGGCGCGGCATACATGTGGCGCAAGGAAACATTTTTAGCCAGTATTGGGTGGATAATCAGGACGGGGAAGGATCTATTTGTTATCCGTATTATCCCTCTAAGGAACATTTTTGCAAACCAGCGCAAAATAAAGAGGATTTCATCGATTGCGTAAACTTTGACGGCTGGACGGTGGATTTTCTTTGCGCTACGTATTGTGGCATGACTGAAGAAGGGTACAACAGTCGTATGGGATGTGGCCCGATTGAAACACTTCGACCATACGGCAATGAAATCGGTGTAAAAATTATGCTGAATACAGTAGATCAAATGCTGGGCGAAAATTATTATCGAAACAATGAGTTCGGTTTGGCTGCAAGTATTTGGGAACTGTGTTTAATGGAGCGGAATGGTTCGCATGCAATGCATTTTGACGGAGCTACGGTGCAAAGCTTTTTTACACAGTTGATAGAAAAATATCCGGACGTTCAGGTTATTACGCTTGGAGAAGTCGGGGAGCGCTTTCGGGAATGTTATAAAGATAATTCGTCATTAGATTATCGTTTCGTGCATAGAGGTATGGGAATCGGCGGAAGTTTGGCAGAACAAGAGATTGTTTGGTATATGAACGATAAATTCCGCGTGGCATTGCGTCGAGAACTGCCCGACGGAGCGGAGAAAGTAATTGATTTTACCGATTATACGAAAACGTACGCAGAACCGAAAGATTCCGATTATACGAAAGATGAAGTAAATCGAAGTTGGAGCTTACTTGGCGATATCAATCAAAAGGGTTTGCGGAAGCAGGATGTGCCGGTTTGTTTTGAAGCGTTGACGTCCGAACAAAAACGATTATTTTTTGATAAGATAGGAAGGGAAACAAATGAAAGAAATTGATTTGCAAATTGTGCCGCCGCCACAGCAAGTGGAATTCGGGTCCGGGGTATTAAAAGGGAAACCTTATTGCAAAGATGCACCTGGAACGATTTCTTCTTTTTTATCTGCCGACGGCAATTTTGAAGTGCGTTTTGAAACGAGGGAAGACTTTCCCAAAGAAGCATATCGTTTGCATATTTCGACAAACGGCATCACGATAGAAGGTGCCTCTTATGCGGGATTTTTATATGGTGCGATCACTCTGCAAATGATAGAACAACAGTTCCATGAGTGCTTGCCGTGCTTATGTATTTATGATGAACCGAAAGCCGCTCATCGCGGAGCACAGGTTTCCTATGCGCAAATTCACGTGAAATATCGCTCGGAATGGTTAAAAAAGCATATAGTGGAACTTGCTAAGCTGCGTATAAACTATTTGTATTTATATTTAGAATGGGATTACGCGTTTCCGTCTTTGCCACCGATTTGCGGCAAAGAAATGATGACACCGCAGGATGCCAAGGAAATCGTCGCTTTTGCGAAAGCATACAACATAACGGTTATACCTGCATGTAATTTTTTGGGACATACGTCCGATTTGCTTGCTATACAACTTTTAAACGATATAAAGGAAAATATGGACGGAGAGAATAACGCGAAAGTATCGACTGCGAAATCGATTTGTCCTAATAATCCAAAAGCGAATGCTTTGGTCTTTCGTGCGATAGACGATATTATTGAAGCATTTGAACCACCAATCATTCACATCGGTGGAGATGAGGTGGAGAACGTAGGCGGTGACGCATATTGCGAAACGCAATTTGAAGAGTTGGGAAAAACGGGCGTACTGCTGACATATTTCATCAAGATACGCGATTATTTGTCCGAACATGGAATCTTGACGGGGATTTGGGGCGACATGCTTTTGTCTCTGTCGGGGGAAAATCGCTATGATGGGAAAATTTGCGAAGAAAAATACTTGGCGAAAAATATGGAATTGTTTGAGCAACTTCGCAAAGATACAATTATTTATGATTGGTGGTATACAGGTTCGAGCGAGAAATCTATTCGTTTTTTTGCTGAAAAAGGTTTCCATGTCGTTTCCGCGGCTTCCGTACACGGCTGTATGACATCAATTCCATCTTTCGACCAGCAAATCCATATTCGTGCATTGTTTATCGATACTTTAAAATATCATTTGCAAGGCGGGGTTATCACCGATTGGATCAACGGCTTCGGTTATCACGCAGAACAAAGCTATTTCAATATAGCGGCTGGTGCGTGCATGTTATGGAGCGGTACGGATGAGGAACATTTTATCGTTGGTAGTACGCGCGAGAAATTTGAGGCGGATTATTTATTCGTTCGGTATCATACGCATAATAAGGCGTTGTTGCAATATTTTCATTTAGCAGGGGACATTTACGGGGAGTTACTTTCTCTATTCCCTGCGGATCGAAAAGGCGTATCCATTCGAAAAACCGTTTATTATACGGATAATCCTTTGACGGTATATATAAAAAATATTACCGATTTGGATGGAAAGTTGGAACGTTACAGTAATTTGGTGGCGCAGTTGCGCGTACTGTATGAGTCGGCGGAGGCAAGTTGCCAAGACGACGGTTATTTTTATGCATTGAAAATTGCGTTAGTTGCGCACGAGTATATTGTACGTGCTGTTAGTGTATACGACTGTTTTTATGCTTATTACGATGCGGCCGCGAAGGCGCAATACGACGACGAGAACGCCTTCGAAAAAAATTTGGAATTGTGCGTAAAAACGTTGAAAACGTTGAAAGACGTATACGAAGAGCCGATTCGTTTTGCGACTTGGGCGCATGAGAAACTGGGATTGGAAGAAAGCAGTGTGTATCGTGTAGAAGCAACGAGGCGAAATTTGTTAAAGTTGATTCGCTTTATTGAAAAATTAAAAGGTAATTATCGTCCGTTGCCGACACTTGCTCGGATTTCCGACTCCCTCTTCGATACGGATAGAGATGTATGGTGGAAAATGCGTGATTATGAATGGATAGAAGAAAGTGGTGAATTCCGGAAGTATGATGTGGAACTCGGCTTTTATTATGAGATCCTCGAATGGGAAGATGTAAAGGCAATAAAAAATTTATAGCAGTATGCGATAGTTTTTTTGCTGAATGCGGAATGCGAGGCAAGGCAAGTGATAAAAAAGTTGCATAAAATATTACTATTAGGAGAAAGAAATTAAAATGGTAAAAGACAAATATTTGGTAGTAGGGCAGATTGTGCAGGTTTTCTACTGAAAGAGGTAGTGGTGTTCCATTTTGAAAAGAAAAAATGGAAGAACCTCGACTTCGGGGTTAATAAAGGCGGCGATTTCAACGATACCGACTTGATGTTCCATAGAGTAGGGCTTCGCGTGGGGGCGGAAATTTCCGAAGGAAATTATGAGCGCGCTTGTATTCTGCGGAACGTGGATAAGAATCCATATCGCGGCGATTAAGTGCCCGCATGTGACTACAGGCGTGCCGAAGAGACTTCCTATGGCGATGCGTGCGTTTACGGGTAACGGAGTAAACGTATTGGCGATGGAGGTGGTGTTTTATGCTGCGCCGCAGACGGCTTAACGAGCTTGCTTCCGGCTGGGGATGGTGGCATAATTTTTATGAATTTCATAAACTTGCGATTAACGAATTGGAAGCGTTCGATTAT
>CAYNXA010000006.1:2459-19580 GCA_964401015.1 uncultured Oscillospiraceae bacterium | reverse complement strand
TTACCGACAAACTGATTTCGAGTCAGCCCCGTTATGACCACTTCGATACCCGTCCATATAACGTTCCGAGAGCACACATACTCATCGGCAACACAAATTATTATAGCAAAAAAAGCATCGTTTGTCAAGGGGAAAAATGAAATATTCGGAGTTTTTCGAAAAAAATTACGGTTTGTAAGTTGCCAAAGTAAAATCCGTTTATAAAAGCAAAGGAATCGAAATTGTATTTTAGTCTGGCAAACGGTACAACACCCGAATATTAAGAAAAAAACGAAAATATACAAAAAATGGCTTGACAAAATGCGAAAAATTTGATATCCTATGTACAGCACAGCGTGTGCTGATTGCTTTCGGAGCTTTTCGCACAATGCTCTGCCCTACTTGCTTACGGAGGATCTACCATGAAAAATGCTGCGGATGTCGAATTGATTCACGACGAAATGTCCGACCAAATTATCGCCACCACGGCGAAATTGGTGACCGAACACGGCACGCAATATATCACCGTACGCAAAATTTTGAACGAGATGAACATCAGCAATCGCGTATTCTACAACCGTTTTCACAATTTGGACGAAGTATTGCAAGCGGTATATTTGGATTTTGTTTTGAAAATGCGTGCAAATTTTCAAGGCAGTATTCCCGCCGATATGGATTTTTTCGAATATGTCACGCACGTAACGGTAAAATGCATGATCGACACTTACGATATGCGCCGCCATTTCAGTCAATACACATTTGAACACAATTCGCTGACCGAGCAAAATCGTGTTTGGTGGATCGAAAAGATCACCCACCTGTTGGAAGAAGCGAAAAAGCGCGGTATCGTCCGCCAAGACGTTGATTCGGCATCGCTCAGCTATTTTGCTTGGTGTGTATGTCGCGGAGTGAATGCCGACGCGGTGGCGCGGCAGCTGTCCAAAGCCGAAGCGGTCGAATGTTTGAGCTGTGGGATTCGATGCATATTGGACGGAATCAAAGCATAGTTTTTTCACAACGAAAACGCTTTTCGTTTTCAAGAGAAAGTACGCGTTCGATATAGCCACACGCACATCGAACCGTTTCGTTCGCCTTTGCCTACAATAATTCAAGATTCATTTTTTTGCAAAGAGCAAGCTCTTTGCAAAAAAATAATACAGCACACAGTGTGCTATTCGGCGAAGGTTCGCCGAAAAAACATTCGGCACACGGTGTGCTATTCTTCCGATAGCATCAGCACACATCGTGCCAAAGGAGTGCTTATGTCGATTAAGATCAAGGGAGTCGGGTATTTCCTACCGAAAAAGGTTATCACAAACGATGATTTATCGAAAATGGTCGATACAAACGACGAATGGATCCGTCAGCGTGTCGGCATTGCCGAACGACGTGTCTGCACCGACGAAACGACCGATCGTATGGCGACCGAAGCGGCAAGAAACGCTCTCGGTAATGCGGGGCTTTCACCGTCGGACATCGACCTGATCCTCGTTTCCACCATGACGGGCGAAACCCTTTCCCCGACGGTTGCCGCGCTGGTTCAGCGTGCGCTCGGTGCTACTTGTCCCGCTTTCGACATCAGTTCGGCTTGCAGCGGATTTTTGTTTGCGCTCGACACAGCCGTATCGTTCATGGTACGCGGCGGCTATCGACATATCCTTGTCATCGGCGCCGAGCGAGTCAGCAAGATCATCGACTGGACCGATCGAAGTACCTGCGTCATTTTCGGTGACGGAGCCGGTGCCGCCGTAATCGGTGCGGGCGACGGATACCTCTCTTCCCTACTCTTTACCGAGGGCGGTCGCGAAGTCATCGACATTCCGACGACGCGCGGATTATCGCCGTTTTATGTCGGCGAAGAACGAAAGCCCGCTATTTTCATGGACGGGCAAGAAACGTTCAAATTTGCCGTCAATCACATTGTACACGATATTCGAACTGTCGTCGACAAAGCGGGGCTTACGATGAACGATATCGACTTTATCGTTCCTCACCAAGCCAACGTACGCATCATCGAATATGCGTCCAAGCGCTTAAAAGTGCCGCTCGAAAAATTCGTCGTCAATATGCATAGTCTGGGCAACACCTCGTCGGCAAGTGTTATGATCGCGCTTGCACAGCTTACCGAATCGGGCAAGTTGAAAGAGGGAATGCATATCGTTCTTGCGGCTTTCGGCGGCGGGCTTTCCGCTGCCGCCTGCGTAATCAAGTGGTAAATTACCAACATACAACAAAAAACAAAAACATTTTGGAGGACAACATCATGACAAACGAAACCGTAAAAAAACTCTTGGCAGAACACCTTGAAATCGAACTGGACACCATTACCGACGAAAGCACTTTCGAAGATCTCGGAATCGATTCGCTCGACGCCGTTGAGATCTTGATGGAAATTGAAGATGAATTCGGCATTGAAATTCAAGCAGCCGAAATGGGTCATTCGGTAAAAGAACTGGTGGCGTATATCGACGGCAAACTTGCCGACAAATAAGTCGGTTTTCGACACAAGCGAGGAAAGATTATGATCACATCAAAACTTTGCGAGCTTCTCTCGATCCGATATCCTTTGTTGCAAGGCGGTATGGCACACATTTCCGACGCACGTCTTGCGGCGGCGGTATCCAACGCGGGCGGACTCGGAATTATTTCGGCGGCAAGCGGAAACATCCCGCAGATCGAAGCCGAAATCGATAAGATTCGCACATTGACCGACAAGCCGTTCGGCGTTAACGTTATGCTTCTCGGCAACAACGTCGACGAAATCGCGGCGTTGCTTGCACGGAAAAAAGTTCCCGTTGTTACGACGGGAGCCGGCACGCCGACCAAATACGTTCCCCTCTGGAAAGACGCGGGCATGAAAATAATTCCCGTCGTTCCCTCTTGTGCCGTTGCCAAACTTTCGGCGCGGGCGGGCGTAGATGCGATCATCGCCGAGGGAGGCGAATCGGGCGGTCACGTCGGTGATCTGACTACCATGGCATTGGTGCCGCAAGTCGTCGACGCCGTTTCGGTGCCGGTTATTGCGGCAGGCGGTATCGCCGACGGACGCGGCATTGCGGCAAGTTTTATGCTCGGTGCCTGCGGCGTACAACTCGGAACACGTTTTTTGACGGCGGTCGAATGCTCGATCAGCGACGAATACAAAAAGCGCGTATTGGAAGCAAAAGACACTTCCACCATCGTTACGGGAAAGCGTCTCGGTCATCCGGTAAGAAGCTTAAAATCCCCTTTTTCAAAGCGGTATTTTGCCGCCGAATATTCATCGATTTCGGACGAGGAGCTTGAACAAATGGCGGTAGGTACCCTGCGTGCCGCCGTGAAAGACGGTGACTCCGAAAACGGTTGTTTCTTGGCGGGACAGATCAGCGGCATGGTAAATCGCGAACAAACCTGTTCGGAAATACTTACCGAACTGTTCGAAGAAGCCGATCGCGTATTGAAAGGAGCGTCACAATGGGGAAAATAGCCTTTGTTTTTTCGGGACAAGGCGCACAATACAGCGGCATGGGCAAAGAGTTTTACGATAACTATCCGAAAATTCGCGTCCTCTACAACGCCGCCGACCAAATTCGTCCCGACACAAGCAGACAAAGCTTCGACGGCACCGCCGATGAATTAAAGCAAACCGAAAACACTCAGCCCTGTCTGTATCTCGCCGATCTTTCGGCAGCACTTGTGCTCGAAGAAGAAGGTATCCATGCCGACTGCGTTGCCGGATTTTCGCTCGGTGAGATTGCGGCACTTGCATACGCGGGTGCCTATTCGCACGAGGACGGATTCTCTCTGGTATGCCGACGCGGCAAAATCATGGCAAGCGTCAAAACCGACGAGCCGACCGCGATGGGAGCTGTATTGAAGCTCGACAAAGAAACGGTTTGCGCGCTCGCCGATGAGCACACGCACCTATATCCCGTAAACTTCAATTGCGCCGTGCAAACGGTTGTATCGGGTGCTCAAAGCGAAATGTCCGCTTTCGAACAAAAAGTCAAAGCGGCGGGCGGGCGATTTGTTCCTCTTGCCGTAAGCGGTGCGTTTCATTCGCCCTATATGGACGGTGTAGCAACCGAATTTTCCGCACTTCTCGACGGCATGAAGCTTTCACCGACCGAGATTCCCGTTTATGCCAATTACACGGCAAAGCCATACGGCAAAACGATCGTCGACGAGCTGAAAATGCAAATGAATCATCCCGTTCGTTGGCAAGAAACGATTGAAACGATGATTGCCGACGGCGTTGACACATTCATCGAAGTCGGCGCGGGCAAAACGCTTTATAACCTGATCAAGAAAATTTCCGACAAAGTGGCGGTATATAACGTCGAAAATGCCGCAAGTCTTGCCGAAACGATAAAGGCGGTGAACCGGTGTGTTTGATTTGAAAGGCAAAATCGCCGTCATCACCGGCGGCTCACGCGGAATCGGCGCGGGTATTGCCGAAAAATTCGCTTCTCTCGGTGCGGACGTTGCCGTTATTTACAACGGAAACGCCGAAAAAGCGGCGGCATTATGCGACGGGCTTACGAATGAATACGGTGTCCGTTCCGCAAGCTATCGTTGTGACGTTTCCGACAGCACACAGTGTGCCGAAACGGTAAAACAAATTTTTGCCGACTTCGGGACCGTCGACATTTTGGTCAACAATGCGGGAATCGTGCGGGACAATTTGATTGCTCTCATGAGCGACGAAGAATTCGATGCGGTAATACAAACCAATCTGAAAGGCGTATTCAACATGACTCGCGCCCTCAGTCGCACGTTTATTCGCAAAAAAAGCGGACGAATCCTCAACATTTCGTCGGTATCGGGTCTTCTCGGCACGGCGGGTCAGGCAAATTATGCCGCTTCGAAAGCAGGTGTCATTGCCATCACCAAAGCAACGGCACGCGAATTCGGCTCGAAAAACGTGACCTGCAACGCCATTGCACCCGGTTTGGTCTTGACCGATATGACAAGTGAGCTGGATGCGAAAGGGTACATAGACAAGATTCCTCTTTCCCGCGCGGGCACGCCCGATGATATTGCCAATGTCGCCGCCTTTTTGGTAAGCGACCAAGCTTCGTATATCACCGGGGAAGTTTTGCGGGTAGACGGCGGACTTGCCATGTGATTTTTCACAGATTTATATAGGGAGAACAAATATGAAACGAGTTGTTATAACCGGAATGGGTGCCATCACTCCCATCGGAAACAGCGTTGGAGTCTATTGCGAAAATCTTTGCAACGGCGTAAACGGCATCGATGCGATCACGCGTTTTGATACGACCGATTTTAAGGTCAAGCTTGCCGCCGAAGTAAAGGATTTCGATCCGACCGCCTTTATGGAAAAATCGGTGGCGCGCAAAAGCGATCGATTCGTGCAATTTGCCCTTGCCGCCTCACGGCAAGCGGTCGAAGATTCCGACATTCTCGGAAAAGTCGCGCCCGAGCGCTTCGGCGTTTACTACGGAACGGGAATCGGCGGTTTTGAAACATTCGTGACCGAACACAACAATTATTTGGAGCGCGGCAACACGCGCGTTTCGCCGATGTTTATTCCCAAGATGATCGGAAACATGGCGGCGGGCAATATAGCCATCGCATTCGGAGCGAAAGGTCCGTGCATCTCGGTTTCGACGGCTTGTGCCAGCGGTACAACGGCAGTCGGCGAGGGCTATCGTGCCGTTTCGGGCGGATATGCCGACGCGATTCTCGTCGGCGGCGTTGAAGCGGCGATCTCGCCGCTTGCCGTTGCGGGCTTTACCAACTGTCAAGCACTTTCGATGAGCACCGACAAAAACCGCGCGTCGATTCCTTTTGACAAAGAGCGAAACGGATTTGTTATGGGCGAAGGTGCGGGAACTTTGATTCTCGAAGAATACGAACACGCCGTCGGTCGCGGCGCAAAGATATACGCCGAAGTGGTCGGCTACGGAAGCACTTGCGACGCCTATCACGTTACTGCGCCCGACGCCGAGGGTACTTCGGCGGCACGAGCCATTACGCAATGTATAGACGCTCTTGACATCCGTGCCGAACACATCTATTTCAATGCGCACGGAACTTCCACCCCCTTAAACGACAAGACCGAAACACACGCCGTAAAGCTGGCATTCGGCGAAGAGGCAAAAAAGCTCCGTATCAGCTCCACAAAGTCGATGACCGGTCACCTTTTGGGCGCCGCCGGTGCGATCGAAGCGATCGCCTGCGTTCATACCCTTACAAGCGGTATCGTCCCGCCCACCATCGGTTATCAAACTCCCGACGAAGAATGCGATCTCGATTACACCGTCAATACGGCACAAAAAGCCGATATTCGCCTTGCACTTTCCAATTCGCTCGGTTTCGGCGGGCACAACGCGTGCATTGCACTGAAAAAACTTTAATGCGGAGGGAACCGTATGAATCGTGAAGAAATTATGCGAATTCTTCCCCATCGCGACGGTATGTTGTTGCTCGACAGCGCCGAAGTGCGTGACGGGCACGCCGTCGGAGAACTTGCCATACGCGGGGACGAATGGTTTTTGCAAGGGCATTTTCCCGACGATCCGATCGTTCCGGGCGTAATCTTGTGCGAAATTTTGGCACAATCGGTTTGCGTTTTGATGGCGGACGAAATTGACGGCAATGCGACGCCGATGTACACGGGACTGAACAAAGTGAAGTTCAAAAATCCCGTGCGTCCCGACGACACTTTTACCACCGACTGCGTTATCACGCGGAAAATGCCGCCTTTTTATTTCGCGCAAGGCAGCGGATACGTAAACGGACAGCTGTGCGTAAGCGCCGAATTTTCTTTTGCGCTTGTACCGTCGGATAAAACGGTTTCCGAGTGATTCCTCGTAAAGGAGCAAACATATATGCTTAAGATCTTAGAAAACTTAAAAGGCTCTGTCAACGACCGTTTGCAAACGCGCGTATGCAAAGCCTGTAAGACCGAAGCCTCTTTATACGAACTTCGGAAGAATTTGTTCATTTGCCCGAAATGCGGCAAATATTTCCGCATGAATGCGCGTGAGCGTATCGCCGCCACTTTCGATTCGTTTACCGAATTCGACAAAGAACTCGAAAGCACGAATGTTCTTTCGTTTCCGGGATACGATGAAAAACTTGTCGCCGCCAAAGAGCAAAGCGGCGAACGCGACGCTATTGTTTGCGGCAGAGGCAAGATCGGTGACCGCGAAGCGGCAATCTTTGTGATGAACTCCGAATTTATGATGGGCAGTATGGGCAGCGTTGTCGGCGAAAAGATCACACGCATTTTCGAATATGCGACGGGAGAGCATTTGCCGGTCATCGGCTTTACCACTTCGGGCGGGGCGCGTATGCAAGAGGGCGTATATTCGCTCATGCAAATGGCAAAAGTCAGTTGTGCGGTAAAGCGGCACAGCGACGAGGGGCTTTTGTACGTTACCGTTTTGACCGACCCGACGACCGGCGGCGTTACGGCAAGTTTTGCCATGGAGGGCGATATTATCTTAGCCGAACCGAAAGCACTTGTCGGATTTGCCGGCGCACGTGTCGTCGAACAGACCACCGGTCAAAAATTGCCCGACGGGTTTCAAAGTGCCGAATTCATTTTGGCACACGGATTTGCCGATTTCATCGAACCGCGAGAAAGTCTGAAAGAAAAGCTGAAAACCCTGCTCGCCCTACACGCGGCGTGACATTTTTTGAGAGGAAAGCCTATGGAAGCTTACGAACGAGTAAAAAACGCACGAAGCCCCAAACGGGCGGGCGGTGCATTCTATATCGAACATATGGTGGATTCTTTTGTCGAAATGCACGGTGATCGCCGCTTTTCGGACGATGCCGCCATTATCGGCGGCATCGGTTATCTGGACGGTATGCCTATCACCGTCATTGCCATGGAGCGCGGTCAAAGTTTGGAGGACCGCATGAAACGAAATTTCGGCTGTACGTCCCCCGAAGGCTATCGCAAGGCGTTGCGATTGATGAAACAGGCGGAAAAATTTCACCGTCCCGTTATCTGCATTATCAACAGTCCCGGCGCTTACTGCGGTATCGGTGCGGAAGAACGCGGCCAAGGACTTGCAATCGCGGAAAATCTGATGGAAATGAGCACGCTGAAAACACCGATCTTGTCGGTTGTAAGCGGCGAGGGTGGCAGTGGCGGCGCGCTTGCGCTGTCGGTTTCCGATAAACTGTATATGCTCGAAAACGCCGTCTATTCGGTCATTTCCCCCGAAGGTTGTGCCAGTATTCTTTGGAAAGATTCCGATAAAGCCGACAAAGCGGCGGAAGTGCTGAAGCTGACGGCGCACGATCTTCATTCGTTCGGCATTGCCGACGCGGTAATACCCGAAGAAGGCAAAACGCCCGAACAGATCGCCGCCGACTTGAAACGCGAACTTGTGCGGCAATTGCGTACCTTAAAACGCGAAAGCACCGACACACTTCTGCGCAAGCGTTACGAAAAATTTCGAAAGATCGGGGTCTGACGGGTATCCCCCTACCCACCGCGCCGCAGGTTCGCTTATACGCTCTTTTGCGGCAAAAAAAGTCTATGACTATAAAAACAAAAACAGACACGAGAGATTTTTCGTGTCTGTTTTTTATCGCAAAAGCGTTAAACGTGCGGTTTGTTATGCGTGGATCACCGTGCCGATCAATCCCATAATATACTCCACACTTTCCTTACAGTCATTTTTTAACCATTCGGAAATAATCGCCGCAAGACCGTGAATGTAAAATTCCATGATATAGCGGCGATCACACATCGGCACACCGTGGCGTTCCAAAATCGGCGAAAACACACCGCAAAACATTTTATCGTAGATTTTATCCAATCGAAGCGCTTTGGTGTTTTTCATTGCCGTTCCGATCAAACAACGATTATTCTTTACGTAATTCAAATACGGTATCAAGTATGCGGGCGTGATAAAATTCAGTTCCTCGTCCGTACAATCTTCCAAGCGCGACGGAATCGCTCCGCCTTTTTTCATATATTCGGAAAAGCGTTCGTTCATGTATTCGACGCTTTCCGAAAGCAGATCTTCGATCGTTTCGTAATGAAGATAAAAAGTCGAACGGTTCACTCCCGCCCTTTCGCAGATTTCTTTTACGGTAATATAGGAAAAGTCCTTCTTTTCAAGCAGTTCGAGAAAAGCTCTATCCATTTTCGCGGCAGTGTTGAAATATTTGCTTTCATTTTTGTTCATCGGCACTTACACTTTCTTACTTTTGATGTATGTTTTGAAAGTGCAACCCATCCTCCGCACAAAGAGGAAAGACGGCATGCAATCTTTATTCCTCGCTGATTTCTTTGGCAAGTTGCAAAATTTCAAACGCATATTTTTCCTTACCCTTTTCGAGTATTATTTTATACAGCGAATAATTAAAGCCGGCCGCGACAAACCCCAAAACGCCGAGAACGATACCGAGTGCAAAAGCCGCATTGCCGTTTCCGATCACGCGCATGGAAAGACACATTCCCGTTCCCGCCACAAGCACGGCAGCAATTCCGAACGTATAGGCAAACACATTTGCCGGCGTCTTTGCTTTGGCGTCCAGTTTTTTGAGAGCGATAACTTTCGAATCGTCTTTGGGGGCGTATTCGTTTGCGAGATTTTGTGCGTAAATTTTGTCTGTGTTCATGATGGATTCCTCCGAAAATTTAATTTTGTCGGCACCGAAGCGGCGCTTTCTTTGTATATATTCTACACGAAAACACCTACAATTTGAACAACGCCGCAGGTCGTTTTTGTTGTTTTGAGAGGTTTTTTCGAAAAATAAGCCGCTCTTTTCGAAAAAAATTCGCGCCGCAACAAAACGTCGCACGGCGCGAAAAAACGGTCGATTCTTTATAAAGCTTCCTCGATAAGGGCATGAATTTCTTCGCGAACAAGCTCGGCGTAATAGTCATTTTCGGGAACCGAAAGGAGGTCAAGGGGTTTATTTCGGTTATGCTTTTTCAAAACCGCCTCCACGGCTTCTCTGCCGCAAAGCGATTCGCAAAGCGAAAGCGCACACATATCCTGTAAGCCGTCACGGAACACCAAGGCGCGCAAAGAGGGGTATGCCGTATAGTTCTTGCCGGGGTAAACGAGGAACGAATCACCCGCGCAAAACTGCTTACCCGCGTCGGTGACGGCATAAGGGTCCACATGCTCGGTTGAATTTCGCGTATTGTAGAAATTAAAGCCCCAATGCAAAAATCCGTCCACCCGATATGCATAGAAAAGGCTGCCCGATATGCGGTTGCGGCAAGAGGGCATGGCAAGGGCACGACCCATCGCGCCGTGCGGCGCGCCGCAATAATATACAAATCGCGGTTTCGGTTCGCGCGCGAAAAAGTCGGCGGCATGTTCCGTAAAGGGAACGGGAATATCGACCAATTTTTCATCGTAGAAGGTCACATCGCCCATCGCGTCCATTACCGACACATTCGGCAGATATTTGCGCAAGATCTTACAGCAAGCGCGATAGCTGTCGAGATGTTCCTTCATCGGCTCGTCGGATATATGGAAAAAGCTCTTGTCGGCAATTTTCTCTTCGCACAAAACGCGGTACAATTCGGGCAAAAATGCCGCTAAAAATTCTTCGTATTCTTTGCCGTGCGAATCGGTTTCCCAACCGAAGATCCGCTTTTTGCGACCGTTTACCGTCGCGATGATCTTCGGTGCATGAAACGCGCCCCACTGGGTGAACAGATGGCTCATTTCGAAATAGAGAACGCCGCACGATTTGGCAAGCGAAATATAACGGCGCAAATTATCGAATCCGAATGTATAGCCGTTTTCGTCTTTCTTTACATCGACCGTTTGAACCGTGGTACGCTCGCCGCCGACCGCCGTATCCAGCGGCGGGGTGAAAAGAGGGGTATACAAAATGTTGTTGCCCAGTTCGACGTAGGTACGAATATAGTTTTCCAATGCTGTCCAATACGCATTCGAAAAGATTTTGATTTTATAATAATCCAATATGCCGTCATGGTGGAACCACTGCGTCACCATGAGGGTCTGTTCGGGCAAACGTGCGTTTACCACGTGCAATTTATGCGTCAAAACCGCAAGCTCACATCCGTTTTCATCGGTAAAAATCAATTTCGGCTCGTAATCGCCGGCATGTAGCTTTTCGGTATCGATATCGACCCACGCGCTGTACGTAACATCTTTCAGTGAGATCAAACCCGTTTTATTGTCGTACGGTTTGAGCACGTCGGGGTACAGACCCGCACCAAGACGCAAATAGCGATCGGGCGTTGTAAACGAGGGCGATGCAAAAACAGCGGGAACGTGCTCGACAATGTAGAGTTTGGCGGCATCGTCGGGCAAACCGCCGAGTTTCAACCGAATTTCGCCGTATGCGTAATGATTGGTCGATCGTTCCTCTGCGCGAAAGGCAACGCAAAATCCGTGTTTTTCGCCGATAAGCGCCGACGAATGGGTATAAGGCGGAAACGATTCGGGGCGGTCATCGTAAAAGACTTTTTCGAGAGGGGAAATCAGTTGGGCAAAAAAATTCATATTCTTGTTCTCCGTTCGTACTATATGGTGTTAAACAGTGTTAAAGAAATCTTACCGTTCGTAAGTCCGAAAAAATGACCCGTGCTTCATTTGGTGAACGCAACGAGGCATGTTTCGATCATTTGTGATCCGTTTTTTCGTTTTTCGCCGAAAAAACGAGATTCATTGTGCCGCTCCTTTCGTCCCGTATGCCTTTACGGCAAATCGCAACAAGGTGACAATTGCGACGGCAAAGAGCAACCACGCATAACCGAAACGGGTAAAGAGCGAAAGAGTCGAGGCTTTTTCAAAGGCTAAATCTTCGGTCAAAATCACCTGTTCGAACACTTCGCTTTGGGCAACGATCGTTCCGTTGGACGTAATCATGCCCGAACGACCCGTTGTGGCACAACGCACAAGCGGACGGCGGTTTTCGACCGCACGGAACACGGCATGAGCAAAATGTTGGTCGATCGCTTTGGAGTCATTATACCATGAGTCGTTTGTGGAAAGCAAGAGCATATCGGCTCCGTTTTTTGCACTTTCGCGCGCGTTTTGGTAAAAGATCGAATCGTAACACACCAAACCGCCGAGCGTTCCGTATCGGCTTTCGACAAGCTGTGCTCCTTTGCCCGCCGTGAGCGAAGAACCGCTTAAGTTGAATTCTTCCAAAAACGGGAAAAGCGTCAAAAGCGTATTCTCATACGGCATATATTCGCCGAACGGGACAAGTGTTCTCTTGTAATACGCGTTTTCGAAAATTGCGCCGCTTTCGACCAAAAACTGCGCATTATAGCGCGCTCCGTCACAATAGGCGAACGCACCGCAAACGATCGTCGTTCCATAGTCATCGGAAAGGCGGCATAGGGTGTTTTCAATTGTATCCGAAACGACAGCGTTTTCCGCTTGAAGCGATGTCGTAAAGACCGTTTCGGAAAGCAAGATCAGATCGGGTGCGTTATCGGGTGTGTACGTTTCGGCAAACAATTCGGCAAATTCGCGACACACTTCGGTCGGCCGTCCGCTCCATTTTTCATAAGAAGAATGATCGTCCTGATAAATTGCCGTCGTTACGACATTCGCCTTTTCGGCATTGTTCGCCGAATCGGCAAGGACGCACACGCCGTAAAGACAATTCGCAAGAAAAAGTCCGACCGCCGCCGCGAGCGCACCCAACTGTTTTCTTTTTTCTTTGCATTTACCGATACAAGCATAAGCAAGAAAAAAATTGCAAAGAAAAATCAAAAACGAAATAAAGTGCCCACCGAACAAGGAAGCGCTTTGGATCCCCACCGTAAAGCGATATTGGGTCAAATACGTGACCACCCACGGGAAGCCGAAACGTCCGAGCGACAACAACCATTCACCGGACGTAAAGGCAAGGCAGGAAAGGATTCCGTCAAGGGGCATACGAGTCGACGACCGCAACAGATGCCGCGAAAGAAGCGCGGCAAGACCGAAAATGATGCCGTGCAGCGCCGATATGCCGAAAATCGCGGCGCAAACGGCAAGGAGCATCAACGACTTCGGGATATCCGCCGCGCTCATGGAGAGTAATTCGCGAAACCAGAGAAGTACCGCCGATGATCTACAGAAATGAAAAACGAACCCGTATCGAAACGACTTTTTTTGGGCGTATTCATACGGGACGAGCAAAACGCAAAACAGCGGTATCATCGACAGCCATTTCAAAAGATAGGCGGAATCAAAGTAAAAAGGCAACGACGACAAAAAACCACTCGACGCGCAAGCAAACAAGCGGGCTTTTTCCGTATATAAAGTTTTCGAATTCGAAGTAAAAACGTTTTTGTTCATTTTTCGTTTTTTACGTCTGCACTTTCATTGATTCGTCGTTAAAAAGCAGCTTTACGCTTTCAACGAGTCCATGTAATTAACAACGTCACGCACAGTGAGAAGTTCTTTTGCCAGTTCCTCGTCGAATTCGATATCAAACGTTTCTTCGCAGTGAATGACAAGCTCGGCAAGTTCCAACGAATTGAATCCGAGATCGTTTACCAATTCGGCGTCAAGTGTGATTTTGGCGGGATCGATCTGCATTTCCTCGATCATAATGGTTTTTAACTGTTCAAACATACGGATAGCTCCTCCGATTCAAATTGATTCAAAAATACGGTTGCGTTTGGTTATTCGACGGTAAAGCGCTTGATCTTTTTGGACGAAGTTTTTTCGAACTCGGTCTTTTTGATCTCGACGTTGCGAACCTGCTTAAAGCTCGGCAATTTCTTGTTGACTTCCAGCACTTTTTCTTTTACGGCGGCGGCAATGTCGGCGATATCGGTGTTTCCGAACAAGCTGAAATCGGGGTATACGACCGCGGTAAGCACCACTTCGCCGGTTTCTTTGTTGGTACGGCCGACAACGACACATTCGCTGATAATGTCGATCTGTCCGAGATATTCTTCGATTTCTTCGGGGAATACGTTTTTGCCGTTGTTGAGAACGATCACGTTTTTCTTTCTCCCGGTAATGTAAATATACTCGTCGCGATCGAGATAGCCGAGGTCGCCGGTACGGAACCAGCCGTCGTCGGTCATCACTTCGCGGGTTGCTTCGTCGTTCTTGTAATAGCCGAGCATGACATTTTCGCCCTTGACCAAGATCTCGCCGACGTTACGTCCGTTTTCGTCGGGCGTCGGATTGTCGATCTTGACCTTGCAGGACGGGACGGTCGGTCCGACCGAACCGAATTTTTGTTTATAATACGGCGTAACGGCGATAAGCGGCGAACATTCGGTGATACCGTAGCCCTCGACGATCGTAATGCCGAACGCGGCAAATGCTTTGACCATGGTGGGATCCATCGGTGCGCCGCCGCAAACGATCTTCTCAAGACGTCCGCCAAACACCTCCAGCACTTCGCCGAACATATTACGGCTGATATCCAATCCGACAAACTTGGTGGCGCTCGCTACGGCAATACCGCGACGCAAGGTATCGGCACGACCTTTTTTCTTTGCTTCGTCCCAAATCTTTTTGTAGATGGTGGAAACAAAGAGCGGAACCAGCACAAGACCGGTCGGCTTAAAGACCGAAAGATTCTTTATGACCTTTTTCAAGCTGTCGTTGATGCAGATTTCAATGCCGTAATTCAGCTCGGCAAGCGTACAAGCAAGCTCATAGGTATGGTGGAGCGGCAAAACCGACATAACCGTATCGTCGGGATTGAAATCCACCGTCGCACAAGCGGAATTGACGCAAGAACAAATATTCCGTTCGGACAGCATAACGCACTTACTCGTGCCGGTCGTGCCCGAAGTAAAGAGCATGCAGGACATCTTATCGCGATCGACATTTTCGGGAAGTGTATAGCCACGCTCACAAAGTTTTTGCTGACCGAGCGTAACAACGTCCGCCAGATCCACGACCGATTTGCCGTCGGGGAATGCCCAACCGTCGGAATCCATGGCGATAAAATGCGACACCGTTGCCGCTCCGCAGGAAAATTGTTCGAACTTTTTGTTAAACGAACGGGAAAAGACGATGGCGTCGGCTTCGCTTCGGTTGAGGAAGTTGGAAATTTCGTCAAGCAAAAGTTCTTTGTCCAACGGAATGATAACGCCGCCGGTCGAAACGACCGCGATATACGATGCGATCCAATCGGGTGAAGTTTCGCCGATGACGGCGACCCGCTTTCCCGCAAGTCCCAAAACGTCCAATCCCGCCGCGATTCGTTCCACGCGGCGCGCAAATTGACCGTAGGTCAACGTATCGAGGGGACCTTCTTTGGAATAGAAGCGAAAGGCGATTTTGTCGCCGTGTTCGGCGGCGCCTTTTGTATAGATCTCTTTTACAGCGGATACGGGGGTAAACAATCTGGGTGTTTTTTTGTTCAAATTTTTATGCCTCCCATACGGAAAATTCAAGCTTAATGCAAATTCAATTCAAGTTTCCTTTTCTTCGCGCGTTCTTCACGCGCGCAAACGGTCGCCCATCGGCAAGCCTTGCGGCGGAAAAACTTCGACATTCGTACATAAGCGGAACACGTCGAACACAAAAAACGTACCGACACGTACCGACACTATATTATAGTGTTTTTTTGAGTTTTTGTCAATAAGCGGGGGAAGAATTTACAAAACTACCGAAATACGGTAAAAAATTGTAAGTTGCCGAAGTGTGTTTCGCCGTGAGGTCTGCCGAAATTTACCGAATGCGCAAACAGCTCAAAGTTGCGTCGAAATATTGACAAAATCGCCGAAATGTACTACAATATATTGTAGTGGCAGAGGGCTTTGTACCCTCATTGCGAAAAAACAAATCGGAGGCTTTCGGCATGGATACGCAAAACAACCGAGTTTTATATATCTGCACCGCTTGCGGCGCGAAATTTTCTCCCGATACCACCGGCGGCGTGTGCCCCTATTGTCGCACGGCGCATGGGCAATTGATACAAACGCAACGCAACCGATACCGCAAACAACAGGCGCGCAAAAAGCAGCTGAAAACCGCCGCCGTCCGTCTTTCGGTCGCTCTTGTGATTTTGATCGTTTTGATCGTCGGCATTTGCAGTTTGGTTTCGAATATACTGCGCGGGAACGAAGTTTTGCTGTATGCGACCGAAGAACTTTCCGATTCGCCTTTCTTTTATACCGATTCGGACGGAATGGCATACGTTCTCGGAAGCGACGGCAACGGAATTTTGATCGGAAAAGGTCGCATCGGGGATTTTTGTTCTTCCGAAAAAAAGAAGTTGACCTATTTTGTTTTCGAGGGCAGTCGCGATCCCGACGCATTGGGAAGCAACAGTGAGCTTTTGCTTTCGGTCGACGCAAGCGGAACGATTCGGTCGATCGCCGAATATCCGTACGGCACTGTTTCCTTTGTTCAGGGCGGCAATTGCGACTATTTGTATTACGTCATCAACGAAACACTCAGCTCGTATCAAACCGCGTCGCGGCTGTATCTATACAAAACCGGGGACAAGGCACCCAAAAAGATCGCCGAATTTTCGACGGCAAACGGTTTTGACAATTTTCGCGTATCGCCCAACGGTCATTATTTGCTGTACAAGGCACAAGACGACGGCGGTTCGAAGCTTATGCGCTATTCGGTGAAAAGCGGCAGTTCCGAAAGTTTGGGCATCAAAAACGCGGAACCGATCTCCGTCGACAACAAGGGTACGTATTATTCTTATTTGCGAAGAAACGACGGCGGAATGTTGGATTTTTACGTGGAAAGCGGCGTTTCCGACCGTGAAAAGATCGAATTGGGCTTTTCGACGGTCGACCGTATTTCGGTTGCGGCGGACGGTCGAAGCTTTCTCATCGAAAACGGAAATCTGACCGTTATCAAAGTGATCGGTACCGACGCGGTCACGATTGCCGCCCGAACCGGCAGCGGTATCGGGATACGTCGCTACCCGACTCTTTCTTCCGACGGCGAGGCATTCGAAATTTCGGGTGTACATACGCTGTGTGCCACCGAAAACAAAAGTTTCTTTCCCTACTACTATTTCAACTACGAAGCAAACGGCAACAAAACGCTTTATTGCTGTGAAAAAGACGGCACCAAACGCGCAATTCTCGATCATTCCGTCGGAGACTTTGTCACAAACGGCGTGAACGCTGCTTATATCGACGACCATTCGCTGTATACGCTCGTCACCGACAAGGGGCAAAGTACACCGACGCTCGTTTCGGAAAACTTTGACGGTTACACGTTACACGCCGTATCGGAAAAC
>CAYNXA010000006.1:0-2359 GCA_964401015.1 uncultured Oscillospiraceae bacterium | reverse complement strand
TCGGAAAACTTTGACGGTTACACGTTACACGCCGTATCGGAAAACGGAAAGTTTATTTATTACCGTGACGTCGACGGGAACTTGTATCGGATTCCTTTCGATTACATGGGGCGCGATTGGCTCAAAATTGCCGTAGATGCCGACCCGATCGTACTGTCGAGCGACGGGCGCAAGACCGTTTATTTCTCGGACGGGGCACTGTATGCGGGAAAAGACGACGAAAGCTACAAAATCGCCGACGCCGTTTCCGCGAGCGACACGTATGTTACGTCGGATTTGAAAACCGTTGTCTATCTTGCCGAATCCGAAAACAGCAAGGCGCAAGATTCCCGTTCTTTGTATCGATACGACGGCAAAAAATCCGTTCTTATTGCGGATAACGTCACGTCGCTTACCGCTTATTCCCACCGAGCGGCAAATTATCTCGATATTCCTTACAGCTCGTACGTCGAAACCCCGCCAACCGATCTGTCGGCACAAACCGACAATACGACCGGCACAAATGTGCAAGAGGCAAATTGAAAACGGAGGAATCGTATATGGAACGGATCAGCAAAGAAAACTATTATTTGGGAATTGCCTATACCGTCGCGTCGCGCGGCACCTGTCTGCGTCGTAAATACGGCGCGATCATCGTGAAAAACGACGTAATCATTTCCACCGGTTACGTCGGCGCACCGCGTGGGCGCAAGAACTGCTCGGACCTCGGTTATTGCATGCGCGAAAAATTGGGAATTCCCCGCGGCGAACGGTACGAAATGTGTCGTTCGGTCCACGCCGAAGCAAACGCGATCATTGCCGCGTCCCGTGAGCAAATGATCGGGGCAACGCTCTATCTTGCCGGAATCGAAACAAAAACGGGCGAACTGGTAAAAGACGCTTGCTGTTGCCAAATGTGCAAGCGACTGGTCATCAACGCCGGTATCGAAAAAGTGGTTATCAAAACGGGCGATGCCGAATTCAAGACGGTGGACGTGCAAAGTTGGATCGGCGATGACGACAGCCTGAACGGAACGTTCGGATATTAAGATATGACCGATAAAAATCAAAACCCAACAGTTCTGTTGCGTCGTCTCACCGAAGCCGATCTCGAATCGGTTGCGGCGATCGAAAGCGCTTGTTTTTCCGACCCGTGGTCACCCGCCGTTCTGGCGGGAACGCTTTCGGCAAACGGTTCTTTTGCGCTTATTGCGGAGCTTGACGGTGCCGTATGCGGCTATTTGTTCGCAAACTTTCTCGGCAGCATTTCATGCGAAAGCGGTGCTGCGGAATCGGAGAAGGCGGAATTGCCTTGCGAATGTGAGCTGCAAAACATTGCAGTGTCCCCCGCTTTTCGTCGCAAAGGCATTGCGGCATCTCTGCTTTGCGCTTTGATCGAGCAATGCGAAAAAAACGATTGCTCTCGCATTATGCTGGAAGTTCGCGAGAAAAATGCGGCGGCACGCAAGTTATATTGTGCGTTCGACTTTTTCGAAGTCGGCGTACGGAAAAATTATTATACAAATCCAAAGGAAAATGCCGTTTTGATGGATCGAATTGTCAATCCCGACAAACGGTAAAAACGACTAAATATGAACATTTTATCCATCGAATCCTCGTGTGACGAGACTTGTGCCGCCGTTGTATGTGACGGGCGGCGCGTTTTGTCGAATATTGTAGCATCACAAATCGAAACGCATGCGTTGTACGGCGGCGTTGTACCCGAAATTGCTTCGCGCGCTCATTCGGAAGCAATAAGCGGCGTTACGAAGAAAGCATTGAGTAAAGCGGAACTTCGTCTGCAAGACATGGACGCGATTGCCGTTACCAACAAACCGGGACTTATCGGTGCGCTTTTGGTCGGCGTCAATTTTGCGAAATCGCTTGCCTACGGCATCGGAAAGCCGCTTATTCCCGTACATCATATCAAAGGACACATAGCGGCGAATTATGCCTATTTCAATGGCGAAGGCGGTCGCGAATTTTTGGAGCCGCCTTTTACCGCCATCGTTGTTTCGGGCGGTCACACCTCGCTCATCGACGTTCGCTCTTATACCGATGTCGAAGTCATCGGCGCAACACGTGACGACGCGGCGGGCGAAAGCTTTGACAAAGTGGCGCGCATGATCGGACTCCCCTATCCCGGCGGCGCCAAAATGGACGCGGCGGCAAAAGCGGGCAACGACCGTGCCTATTCGTTCCCCATCGGAAAATCGGCGCACAACCCTTACGATTTTTCGTTTTCGGGACTGAAAACAAGCGCCGTCAATTTGATTCACACGGCCGAACAACGCGGCGAAACGCTGTCGATCGAAGATCTTTCGGCTTCTTTTACAAAAGCGGTGGTCGATTCGATCACGCTTCGTATCGAACGGCTTTT
>CAYNXA010000005.1:0-19950 GCA_964401015.1 uncultured Oscillospiraceae bacterium | reverse complement strand
TTCGTATCGCAACCGAGCGTTTCCGAAAGGGTCTTTTCCAAAGCTTCGGCAAGCTCCTTTTTCTGTTCTTCGCTTCGTCCCTCGATCATTTTTACACTGATATGCGGCATAGTCTGTTCCTCTGTTTTTCGTTTTTATTTCGTATTTGATTTCATGGTTTATTTTGTATCTGCGCTTTATGCGCGATCTTCTCGTATTTTTCTTTGGTGGCTTTGCCTCCGCGAAGGTGGCGTTCGGCTTTGTTTTTTTGCAACACTTTTTCGACTTCGCGATAAAGCGACGGGCTTTCGGCGCGCAGTCGCGTCGTTACGTCTTTGTGTACCGTCGATTTCGACACGGAAAATTGCGCGGCGGCACGGCGTACCGTCACCCCGTTTTCGGCAATATATTCGCCGATCTTCACGGCGCGTTCGTCGGCATTTTCGAATGGGTGCGAACGGTTTTGAGTCGGTTCGGCTGTTCTTTTCACTTTTTCATCACCCGCAAAAAGACTTTACGTTTTCATGAATATGAAAAGAACGCGCGTTTCATACGCTTTTTTGTGCCGAGATTTCGTATTTTATGCTTGCTTTTTTACGTTTTTTACGCTTGTGTCGAAGCGTCGACGGTCGAATCGACCGCGGCTTGCGCAAGCGAAGAATTGTTCACGGTGACGATAAAGCCGTCGACATTATTGCCCGAAAGAGTATAATCCCGATCGTTCGGCACGGGAACGGCAGTTAGGTCGTTTGCGGCGGGGACATACCAAATTTCGTATTCGGTATTGTTTTCGGTCACGATCAAATGCTCGGCGGAAAAGGGATACCGCTTCAAAAGGTCGATGTATTCTTCCAAAGTAAGCGAATTTTGCGTCATATAGGTCGCGTGCGGGATTCCGACATAGCGATAATGCCACGGCTCGTAGGTTATGCCGGTAATCGCTGTTTTGCCCTCCGAATAGCGGCGAATAAAGCCGTATTTCGAACAATTTTGCGGAATCCAAACGTAGGGTTCTTCGTCGGCAAAGGTACATCCTTTTCCGTTTTCGTATATGCAAATATCCAGTGCATAGCCCGAATGGTGTTCGCTGTAACCGGGATTGGTGGCAATATCTCCGCCCTTTTCGGCGAAGATCGCTTCTTGCTGTTCGATCGAACGCCATGCCGCGTTGATCATAATGTTCACCTTGCCGCAATAGGCTTTATAATCGGCAAACAGGGTATTGAGATTGGTAATCACCGTCGGGTTCAGATCGATACTCGTATCCAAGATCACATAATCCGAGCTTTTGTAGGTATACACGTCGGCGGGCGATTCTTTTTTTATCACGGCGGGCGATATCGAATCGACGTAGGCAAGGTCGTTGTTTATCAGCATAAGCTCGCCGCAATGCAACTCGTCCGAACGGACGGTAAGCTCGGTGATGTTGTCGGGGAGCGTCGGAACGATTGCGGTCGACCGGTTTTCTTCCTCCTCGTCAAGGTCGGTTTCAATCGGTACGCGGCGCAGATCTTGTGTATCGCGCGGCATAACCGACGAGCGCAAGCCCGAAAAAATGAAAATGTCTGCTACGACGACAAGCGCCAATATCAAAAGAAGTGTGCGGGTTTTATCGGTTTGTTTGCGAGATCTTTGAGACATGGGAAAAACCTCCGAAATATGTATTTGCGATTTTGAATTTTTGAAAATCGGTCGTTTGCCGTATGATTTTTCGGCGATGAGCCGTGCGGTGCGGAAATACGCGCTTTGCGTTTAAGTAAACCGCGCATTCGGTTTGTGTCGGCACACTTTTTCCGCGTTCTTTATTTTCTTATTGCATCATGTGCGCCGGCATTCATCTAAATTAAGCGTACGGTTTGCACATAACCGAGTTTTCTTCGTCCTTTCGGACTTTGAAAACTCCCGACGTTACATCTATATTGTATCACATTTCGACGCACTTTTCCATAGCTTTACACTGTTTTTTTCGTTTTTTTCGGGAAATGCGGTATTTTTCCTTGCCAATTCGGGCAAATTCATGTATAATGGTATTGAATCGTCTTTCGGCAAAACGCTTTTGCCGATTTTCGCAATTTTTCGCGAATTTTCGCGAATTTTATCCATTCAAGAAACGGGGGAATCGTATGAAACGAATCCGACTTTCCGAGGGAATCGCCCTCAACATTCTGCGTTCGGACAAATTCAAAACCGAATATTTCGATTGGAACATTCTTTTGCCTTTGCGGGAAGAAAACGCATCGTTTGCCGCTCTCTTGCCGCAGGTGCTTTCGCGCGGTTCCGCACGCTATCCGTCCATGAGAGAACTGACCAAACGGCGCGACTTTCTCTATTCGACCGAAATTTCCTCACGTGTGATCAAACGCGGCGAAACACAGATTCTCGGCTTTACCGCCGATTTTTTGCGCGACGAATTTATCCCCGACGGCACAAGTCTTATCGGGGAGGTATTCGACCTTTTGCGTGAGACGGTACTTAACCCGCTCGTGTGCGATGGGAGTTTTCGTGCCGATTATGTCGAAAGCGAAAAGAAAAATCTGATCGACGCCATCCGTTCGCTCATCAACAACAAAAATCTCTACGCCAAAACACAATGCCTGCGCGCCATGTGCGCCGACAGCGCCTTTGCCGTCAGTGAGATCGGAAGCGAAGAACGGGCAAACGAAATCGACGGAAAAACGCTGTATGCCTTTTATCGCAACCTTTTTAAGACCGCTGCGATGGAGCTTTACTACGTCGGAAACGCGCGGGAAGAAACGATCGTCGAAAAGGCGACCGCTCTTGTGGCGGGAATCGAACGCAACTATGTGCCGCTCCCGAAAACCGTTCCGTTTGTTCGCACGCGAACCGATGTGCAGACCCTTACCGAAGAAATGGACGTCGTACAGGGGAAACTTTGTATCGGCTTTTCGACCAACCACACGATTCGCGACAACGATTATACCGCTTTTATGCTCTTTAACGAATTGTACGGCGGCTCGCCGACGGCGAAATTGTTCGAGAATGTTCGCGAAAAATTGAGTCTTTGCTATTATTGCAGTTCGGCGCCCGAAGCGCACAAAGGCATTTTGACGGTCTCCGCCGGAATCGAAAACGAAAACCGCGACAAGGCGCTTGCCGAAATTTTCGAACAGTTGCGTCTTACCGCGAACGGGCAAATTTCCGAAGAAGAGCTTTCGTCGGCGAAAAAATCGCTGATCCAATCCTACCGTCGTTTGGACGATGACAACGCGGGGCTTGCATTGTGGTATTTGTCCCGTCGTATCGCGGAAAGCGAAAAAACGCCCGATGACATTATCCGCGAGATCGATTCGGTCACCGTCGAACAAATTGCCGCTTGTGCCGCCGACGTGAAAGCGGATACGGTATTTTTCCTGAAAGGTACGCAAGCAAGCGGGCAAAGTGACGAAAGTGAAGAAAGCGAAGAAAACGGAGGGGACGAAGCATGAGCGGATTTGTTTTGAAAGAAAATAAAAAAATCGGTGAAAAATATTACGTTTCCGACCACAAAAGCGGGCTGAAGATTTATGTCATTCCCAAAAATCACGGCACGGGATATGCCGTTTTCGGCACGCACTTCGGCTCGATCGACAACCGTTTTGCCGTCGACGGCAAAGAATACACACTGCCCGACGGTATCGCGCACTTTTTGGAACACAAAATGTTCGAAAACGAGGACGGCGTCGATACTTTCAAGCGATATGCCGAATACGGTGCCGATGCCAATGCGTATACCTCCGGCGACAAGACGGTCTATCTGTTTTCGGCGGCGCAAAACATAAAAGAATCGCTCGAAATTCTGTTGCATTTCGTAACGCATCCGTATTTTACCGACGAAACGGTACAAAAAGAGCAGGGAATCATCGGACAGGAAATTCGTATGTACGACGACAATCCCGGCTGGCGGCTTTATTTTAATATGCTGACGGCGCTGTATCACAACCATCCCGCTCGTATCGACACGGCGGGCACCGTCGAAACCATTGCCGCGATCACCCCCGAATTGTTGTACACCGCCTATCGTACGTTTTATAATCTCCATAACATGGTGCTTTGCGTTTGCGGCAACATTTCCCCCGACGATGTGGAAGAAGTTGCCGACCGTGTTTTGACCGAAGCCCCCGAGATCGCACCCGAACGAATCTTCCCCGAAGAACCGAGCACCGTCTGCCAAAAAAAGATCGTGCAAAAGCTGAAAGTATCGATGCCTCTTTTCTCGGTCGGCATCAAGGATACCGACCAGCCCGCAAGTGGGTCGGCTCTTGCGAAAAAGCAAGCCGAATACGATATCTTGCTCGATATGATGTTCGGCAAAACGTCGGAACTGTATACGCGTCTTTACGAAAGAGGCGAGATCAATTCGTCTTTTTCCGCCGGTTATGAAGCACACGGCAATTTCGGTTTTTGCGAAATTGCGGGCTTTTCGGACGTGCCCGACAAAGTATACGCCGAAATTCTTTCCGAGATCGAACGGTTCCGTCGCGACGGCTTTAATCGTGACGATTTCGAACGGGCAAAACGCGTCTTTTACGCTTCTTGTATTCGTGCGTTCAACAGTACCGAAGAGATCGCCAACGAATTTTTGACCTTTGCTTTTCACGGTTGCGATATGCTCGATTATCCCGAAATCGTCACGTCGGTAACGCTTGACGATATTCGCCGCCGCTTCGAAACGATCACCGAGGACAAGATCGTGCTTTCGAAAATTTTGCCGTCCGATTGAGCGGGTGAAAAAGGAGTAGCATTATGGTCAGTACAATATCCTTTCCCGCTCTCGGAATCGGACCTTTTGACGTAAATCCGATTGCCTTTTCGGTCGGACCTTTTACGGTTCGGTTTTACGGAATCATCATCGTTCTCGGTATTATCGTCGGCTTTTGTTATGCCGCGTATCGCGGAAAATACAGCGGAATCTCGCTCGACGATCTGCTCGATTACGTTTTGGTGGCGTTGCCGCTCGGCATTGTATGCGCGCGGCTGTATTACGTTATTTTCGATTCAAACGGCTCTTATTCGTCTTTTTATGACGTAATCGCGATTTGGGAAGGCGGACTTGCCATATACGGCGGCATTATCGGCGGATTTTTGGGCATGGCTTTGGTCACGCGTCACAAAAAGCTTTCGTTCGCGCGTGTGCTCGACTGCTTCGCTCCCGCCGTTATGATCGGACAGATTTTCGGCCGTTGGGGCAATTTCTTCAACGCCGAAGCTTACGGGATCCTCGATAAGATTGTCTTTCCGATCTTCGGAGAGATTGCAACGCCGCATCTTGCGCAAGATTTTCCGCTGCGCATGGTAATCGAAAACGCGCGCGTCGGCGAGATCGCCGTTCATCCGACCTTCCTGTACGAATCTTTCTGGAATCTTTTGGGACTCATTTTGATTCATTTTTATTTCACGCACAAAAAATTTGACGGCGAGATCGTGCTCGGCTATTTCGGCTGGTACGGTTTCGGACGATTTTTCATCGAAGGATTGCGCGGCGACAGTCTTATGATCGGTTCGCTTCGCGTGTCGCAACTGCTTGCTTTTTTGCTTTTTGCGGCAAGTGTTACGCTACTTGCGATATTTTGCGCCAAAGCCGCCAAAAAAGCGCGCACGCTGGACGGTTATATTCTGCAATTTGAAGAAGAACCCGACGGTCCGGCCGCGCAAATCATTTCCGATACCGATACGAAAAAAACGGAGGAATCTCATGGCAACACTCATTGACGGCAAGAAGATCAGTGCTGAAACACGAAAAAAACTGGCGGAACAAACCGCCGACTTTATCCGAAAATACGACGTAACGCCCGCTCTTGCGGTCGTTTTGGTCGGTGACGACCCCGCCTCGCAAATTTATGTTCGCAACAAAAAGCGCGCATGCGAAGAATTGGGCTTTCGCTCACTCGAATACACACTTCCCGCGCAAACGACCGAAGAAGAGTTGCTGGCGCTCATCGATCGCTTGAACCGCGACGGTTCGGTACACGGCATCCTCGTGCAATCGCCCGTTCCGAAGCACATTAACGAAAAGAACATTCAATTGCATATTCTTCCCGAAAAGGACGTTGACGCTTTTCATCCCGTAAACGTCGGAAAAATCATGATCGGCGATTACGATTTCGTTCCGTGTACCCCTGCCGGCATTGTCGAATTGCTCGACGCTTACGGAATCGAAACGGACGGTAAAAAGTGCGTCGTGATCGGTCGAAGCAATATCGTCGGCAAGCCGATGGCGATGCTGATGTTACACCGCAACTGCACCGTAACCATCTGCCATTCGAAAACTCCCGACGTTTCCGCCGTAACGCGGGACGCCGACATTGTTATCGCCGCCGTGGGCAAGGCGAATTTTCTGCGTGGCGATATGTTGCGCGACGGTGCCGTCGTCATTGATGTCGGTATGAACCGCGACGAAAACGGCAAGCTGTGCGGCGATGCCGATTTTGCATCATGCGAGCCGAAAACATCGTACATAACCCCCGTTCCGGGCGGTGTCGGTCCGATGACCATCACCATGTTGATGAAAAACACCTTGAAAGCAGCGGAGCTTACCGTACAAAAGGGCTGACGTTTTTTACGCAAAAGTTTTTGCCCCGCTTTTTCAAAAAGCGTGCGTGGTCAAGGGGCGTGTAGCCCCTTGTTGCTGCCCGTAGGCAGCAACATTTTCCATATTTTGTCCGAAAAGCGCGGAGAATGGTGAATTTTCAGCCGTTTGGGCTGAAAAGAGGAAGAACCCTCGCCGAGGGTTCTTCCTTAAATGAAATGAGCTTTTGCAACAAAACGAAACGGGGCGAACCATGATCGGTTCGTCCCGTCTTTTATACTTTATGTAACTAAGCAATCTGCGTCAGCCGTTCGCCTGTTCAAACTTCTTTTCTTTCGCGTTGTTATGCGCTTTGATATACTTCGACCATTTGATGTAGCCGTAAGTTGTATTGGTGATATAGCCGATCTTCAAAACAAGCAGTACGAACTGTCCCGACAGGATATTGATGAGTCCTTCCAAAATCGCGCAGATATACCAAGCAATCCACTGCTCGCGCAGACGGAGCAAGATGAACACGCCGTTCACGACACCAACCGCACTGGCGCAAGCGTCGGCATAACAAACGATTACTTCCAGCGTTCGGTTGCCGCCGAACAAATCGGTTCCGAAATCAAGTGTCGTGAGAAAATAGCCGACACCGAGCGTAAACACGATAACTCCCGCGATGATGGCAACTTCTTGCCAGCCTTTCAGTGTGCGTACCTGCGTCAATTCTTCTTCGACCTTATCGGGGTGACGATGCCAGTTGATGAAGCTGATAATATCACACGGCAACCAGAAAAACAAGGTCGTTGCCATCGTGGCAAAGCGATATGCCAAAACGATACAAATGGCGATTTCCGCAATTTCAACCAACACCGAAACAAGAAAATTCCATTTGCTTTGTTTGGATATCAAAAGCTCACAAAGGATATTCAAGAAAGTGTCGAGAAGATACAATGCCATGATGACAATGCCGTTGATGCCGTTGATCTCCTCTTCGGGGAAAAGGATCGATACCGCCGACGCGGCAAGCAGAATGGTCAAAAACCAAATTTGTTCGTATGCCGTGAAATGTTTGTCGAACCCAATCATGACAGCAAGCCCGACTGCCAACAGCAAAAGGGCGATCGAAACGCCGAAGGTATCGCTTTGTTCCTCGGCGGCTTTGTTTTTGAGCGCACCGGAAATATCCGCGTCGGTTGCCTCATGGGCAAAAGCCAGCGCATTGCCATCTTCATCGGTATAGATATAGCCGACAAGCGTTGCGTTTGCGGGAAGTGCTTCCCATTCTTCGTAGCTGTACGTTGCGGTCAAAACATACCGACCGTCGGCGCATTCGAACAGAACGGGGCAAACCGTTTCGTCCTCGTATTCTTCGTCCGCATCGGTGCGGAAAAATTCATCGGTTTTCAAAAAAGTATAGTCGGCTTTTTCCCTGCGTACGGTAAAGATTCCGCGCGCGCCGAAAACAATCGCCGCCGCAAGTATCAGAATCATGGCAAACGTCTTTATCACAAGACAGTTTTTTCGAACAGATGTATTTTGTTTCATATTTCTATTTCTCCGTAAAACCAAAAACCCGGTGGTATTTCGTTCGGTCGTCGGTCGAACGCTATGTACTGTCCTCCGCTTTCGGCTTCGGTTTTGTTTTTCTTTGCGCTGTCGGTTTTGCCGACGTTGCCGCTTCGGGCTCGGATTCGGATTCCATGGCACGAAACACCTTTTCGGCGGCTTCGTTCACCACTTCGGGTTTGGATACGATGATACCGGTATGTTCATCGCCCAAAATCAGCAACGTGTCGCCGCTTTCGATATGAAACAGCTTGCGTGCCTCTTTCGGTATGACGATCTGTCCTTTTTCGCCGACTTTGACCGTGCCGAAAAGGTGTTTTCCTCTCGGAAGTCCCAATATATGCTTGGACGGCATTTGTTTCACCTCGCAAAATTCCTACTTGTAGGAAAAGTATACCATGTTTTTTTCGTCATGTCAACCTTTTTTCGGGCATTTCGGAGGAATTGCGCAACTATGCGGCACGAATTCTTTTGATTTTTCGGGAAACGACTTGTATTTGTCGCAAAAAGCGTGTATAATGACAGAAGTATTGTCGACGCCTTTGCGGGTGCCGACCGATCAATCCAAACAAACCACAACCGAAAGGATCTTTCTCATGACAAACGTATGCATCGAAATGGAAAACGGCAAAACCATGACCTTGGAGCTGTATCCCGAAATCGCTCCCATCACCGTAAAAAACTTCGTTGACCTCGCCAAAAGCGGATTTTACGACGGTTTAATCTTTCACCGCGTTATTCGCGGCTTTATGATTCAGGGCGGTGACCCCGACGGCACCGGTTGCGGCGGCCCCGGCTATACCATCAAAGGCGAATTTTCGTCGAACGGCGTGAAGAACGATCTGCGTCATACCCGCGGCGTTATTTCGATGGCGCGTTCCATGATGCCCGACTCGGCAGGCTCGCAATTCTTCATCATGCATGAGGACGCCCCGCATCTGGACGGTCAGTATGCCGCATTCGGCAAGCTCACCGACGGCTTCGATACTCTCGACGAGATCGCCGAAACGCCCACGGGGCGCGGCGACCGTCCGAAAGCCGAACAAAAGATAAAAACCGTAACCGTAACCGAAGCATAAGCGAAAGCGCCTACACATTCGAATCCGTGTCCAAAGCGGACACGGAAACAGACAAGGAGTACGCACACACATGAAGGCATACAAAACGGCGGCACGCGCGGCATCGGATGAATTTACCGAAAAAAAATCGGTCTTTATCGGCTATATCCGTCCCGTTTCCGACGAAGACGCGGCAAAAGCCTTTATCGCCGAAATCAAAAAAAAGCACGCCGACGCCAAACACAACGTCTATGCCTATATCCTGCAAGGCACGGGAATCGCGCGTTTTTCGGACGACGGCGAACCGCAAGGAACGGCGGGTATGCCGATCTTGGAAGTTTTGAAGCGCGAAGAGTTGTGCGGCGTCGCCGTTGTCGTGACCCGCTATTTCGGCGGCATCTTACTCGGCGCGGGCGGGCTTACCCGCGCGTATGCCAAAGCGGCAAAGCTGGCAGTCGATGCGGCGGGCGTGGCGGAATTTCGTCCGTTCGTTACCTTTCGTTTGACGATCGGTTATCCGTATTACGAAAAGATTGCAAAGGAACTGCCGACTTACGGCGTAAAGCTTGACGGAAGCGACTTCGGAACCGAAGTCACGCTTTCGCTTGCCGTAAGCAAGGACGGCTTCGATGTTTTTCGTGCTTTTGTTACCGAGCTGACAAACGGAACGGCTTTTTTTGAGCCGATCGGCTCTCGTTACGACGCATAAGTTTTTTCGCCGTCTCGGCATTTTATTATTTATCGGAACTCAAACGGAGGAACAAATCATGGCTATTTTACAAAAACGTATCGAACTGAATCGTGAGCGCGAATGGGGATATTTGGATATTCTCTGTTCGCTTCCCACCGAAGAATACAACGAAAAGCGCGGCGCCATGCTGGTCATTCCCGGCGGCGGCTACGGCATGACGTCCGAGCGCGAAGCCGAACCGATCGCACGCAAATTTTATGCGGCGGGCTACAACACCTTTACGCTCTATTATTCGACCACCGAATATTCGCAAAACCCCGAAAACATCACCGACAAAAAAAGCGGTCATCCCAAACCGCTCCTCGAAGCCTCGGCGGCAATCGCGCACATTCGTCGCAACGCCGAAGCGTATAATATCGACCCCGAAAAGATCGTCGTAATCGGTTTTTCCGCCGGCGGTCATTTGGCGGCAAGCGTGGCAACGCTGTGGGATTGCGATTTCGTAAAAGAAGAATGTGAGATCGCGTCGGGCGAAAACAAGCCCAACGCCGCCATTCTTTCCTATCCCGTTATCAGCGCCGACCCCGCGATTTGGCACGAAGGCTCGTTCCGTAACTTGCTTGCGGGACAAGCGGATTTCGATGCGGCGGCGCCTCGCTATTCGCTCGAAAAGCAAGTGTCGGACAAAACTTGCCCCTGCTTTTTGTGGCATACGGCGGCGGACACTTGTGTTCCCGTCGAAAACAGTTTGGTTATGGCGCGCGCTCTTTCGGAAAAAAAGATTCCGTTTGAACTTCATATCTACCCCGACGGCTATCACGGACTTTCGACCGCCGAGCCGGACGTTTTACGCGGTGTTTCGGCGAAAGATACGACGCATGCTTCACAATGGGTTAATGCCGCCGTTACTTGGCTTCGTTACACGCTCGGTTAAGCATTCATCCGCTCTCGTTTCGACATTTCGGGGGCAATCCGCTATCGCACATGCGTAAATACTTCATAGCCGCGCAAGATCTGCGCGGCTTTTTCTTTGTCGCACAAATCGAATGCCGTCCGTATGATCTCACCGCCGTAGCGAATCCGAAGCGCATCGACGGTTTTGTCGATGAGTTCGCGTTTTTCGCCGCTTTCGGGGAAAAGGCTTATCTGTTCCTCACACGGCGCGGGCGACAGCGAAACGGCGGTAACGCCGAGACTGCGCAAAGGATTTTTTTCAACATCCACGCTTTCGCAAAACAAGCGGCACGCCGCCATCAACAGATCGCGGGTACACGAAGTCGGTCGCGGCAATCGCGTCCGTCGCTCGAACGTATGCAATTCGGTGTCGCGAAAATGCAGATTCAACGCGGCGCACCGCACGTTTTCCGCCCGCATACGACTGCCGACCGTGTCGCACAGCGACGAAAGGATTTGCTTGGCAAAAGCAAATTCGCAAATATCGCGGGGCGGCGTGGTGGAGTTCCCGATAGTTTGTATCGGCGGGCGCTCGCCGAAAAACGCCACTTTACCCTCATCTTCGCCGCGACAATTTCGATACAAGGTCAATCCGTTTTTCCCCAAAACCGATTTCAAAAACAGCGGATTGCTCCTTGCGACCTGTCCGATCGTATACAACCCGAAATCGGCAATGCGCGCCGTTGTCGCACGACCGGCAAACAGCAGATTCGAAACAGGCAGATTCGCCGTAATGCTCTCGTATTCGCGGGGGGAAAGCACCGTCACGGCGTCGGGCTTTTTGTAATCCGATGCAAGTTTTGCAAAAATCTTATTATCCGACACGCCGACCGAAACGGTAACCCCCCATTCACGAAACACGGTTCGACGAATTTCTTCGGCAATCTTTCTGCCGTCCTCCATCGACGATATTGCCCGATTTTCCGTCAGTTCCAACCACGCTTCGTCCATGCCGAACGGCTCGACGCGGTCGGTATAGCGGCGATAGATCTCGCGGACGCCGTGCGAAAAGGTCATATAGCGGTCATAATGTGCGGGAACGATCACCAGCGACGGACATTTTTGCTTGGCAAACGGAATCGCCTCGCCGGTCGTCACGCCGTAACGCTTTGCCGCTTCGTTTTTTGCCAATACGATACCGTGACGTTTTTCGGGGTCGCCGCATACGGCGACGGGATACCCGCGCAACGCGGGATTGTCGAAACACTCCACCGACGCGAAAAAATTGTTCAGGTCGGCGTGCAAAACAATGCGGCCGTTATTGGGTCCCCGCCCTGCGGCATAGGGAATCTCGTTTGTTCTTTCGCGATTTTGTCCGAACGGTTCGTGCGTGTTCGTCCATTCCGTTGATTCGGTTGATTTCGTCGATTCGGTCGATTTTGTCGATTGACCGTCGATTTCGTAATTTTTTTCGTCGATTTGTGCTCGTGTCGCCGATTGCATAATCGCGCCTCCAAAACGCAAACATTTGTTCTGTACTTTATTTTAGCACGATTCTGTCGCTTTGTCAAGAATAAATGTTCGATTTTGGCACATAAACGGTAAAAAAGAAAGGGAGCGTCTGCTCTCTTTCTTAAAACGGATACCCGTAAACCGTTTTTCAATATTTCTTTTGAGCGATAACCACACGTACCGTGCCGCTTTCGTCGCGGAACGCGCGCAAGGTGTAATTTTCTTCGTCGATCAATCGTTGAACGTTATCGTAGGAGCTTTCGGTGATCACGTCGGAAACGGCGTCCCCGCTATCGCCGGCAACCGTGAAGCTCTTTTGCGTCATCACGAAATATTCGGCATAATCCCACAATTTATAGCTCTTTCCGCCGACCCAAACCGCATTTTCGGAAAGGTCGGTTGCCGAAAGTTCGATAAGACTCTTCATGCTTTCCGCGTCGGATCCGTTATATTTCACGGCAACCGCTCCGAGCGTCGGAACGCTGTACGACGAAAGATTGTTATTCTTTGCCGAAGTCTTAAAGGTATATTTGCCGTTTTTGCCGACCACGACGCCGTAGGAATGGAGATCGCCCGTCGCATCGTCCAATACCAAATAGGACAACTCGCCCTCAGCGTTCATGCTGTAATACAGCACGTTTTTCGCCGTGATCTCGATTTCTTTCAAGCGCGACGCATAGGTGGTCGCAAAATTCTTTTTATAGCAATCGACCAAAACCGCGTCGGCGGCGATTCGATCGTTTCGGATAGCCGAAACAACTTCGGACACGTTGCTGTATTTGCCGCTGTACTGTTTTACCGTCTGTACGCCGTTGTTGAGGGTGATCATAACCGTAACGCCGACATCAAAATTCTTATTATCGGTGCGCACGCTGTAAACGCCGCCGTCGAACGACGAAACAGTTACATAATAATCCGAATAGGTCTTATTGTTCAGCGTATATTCTTTTTGCGACACATCGGTCGAAATACCGAGCACGACCGTCGAAACGGCTTCGGCTTCTTCCGCGGCAACCACGCCGCCCGCTTTTCCGAGAAGCAACGTTACCGTATCCCCTACCGCAAACGAGCCTTTTCCGGCAAACTGGATTGCCGCCGCCGAAGTTTCGATGGAATATTCGCTACCCGCTACCGTCACCGAGGTGGGTGCCACCGTCGAAGGATTGATCTTTTCCAAAACGCCGGTCACGCGGTCGGAGTAGACCCAAACGGTCTTAAAGGCGTTCGAATAATACAGAACGTCGTAGTTTTTGATTACCGTGCTTTCGACCTGCTTGCCGTTGAGATAATAGGTTGCCTTATCCAAATCGAAATCGATCTTTTGCTTCCACGTATCGCCGATCGCGATTTCGGGACCTTTGAGGGTCTGCAAAAGCAAAGTTTCGTAGCTGATACCGTTGTCCTCGTAAATATCGGTATCGAATATATCGGCGTCTTGTACGAATTCGATCTGACCGTTTGCGCCGAGATAGGCGGTGATAAAGGAATCTTCCCCGTAAACGGCTTGATTTTTGAACAATTCTTTCACGGTCGGCGAAAGGGTATATTCACTCGAACCGATTTTAATTGAAGTCGGATTTTGTTTGTTGGGCAAAAGAGCCGAAACAAGTCCGCTCACGTTTTTATCGTACGTAAGCGCAAGCGCACTTTCCGCGCTGTAAAATACGAGCGAGCTGTCCGAAAGTTCCGCGTCGGCGGCATAGGTATTGTTTTTATACAAAACGATATCGTTTCCGATTTCGGCGCGTGTTTCGGCAACAAACGGAGTCTTTGCCGCATAGGCTTCGACCGCTTCGCCGTTTTCGCCGAGAAGCAAGATCACCGCGTCCTCCACCGCAAAGTTACCGCCCGAAAGGGCGCCCGCATAAGCCGAACGCTTGGCGATCGAATAGGTTTTGCCCGAAACGGTGACCGACGTCGGATTGCTCTTATCGGGCGAAAGCGAATCGATCACGCCGGCGGTCTTTTCATCGCAGACCCAAACTTTGGAAAACTCTTTCGAATAATACAGAACGTCGTAGCGTTTGATATCCGATGCCGAAATTTCTTTTCCGTCTTTATAGTAGGTCGCGTCGGTCATGCCGATCGCGCTTTGCCAATTTTCGTCGGTTACGACAAACGGACCGTCTTTTTTCGATTCGATGAGGGCATTGTAATCGAGATTGCCGTCGCTGTCGGCGGTATAACCGAGCGTTTTGCCGTACGGTGTGCCGGTTTTGGTGGCGGTACACAATACGTTGTAGATCAAATTCATGCAATCGCGACGGGTAAGTTCTTGTCCCTGCGTTGCCGAAACGCCGTTATACAACTTCAAGCTTTTATATTTTGCCAATTGACCGTCGGGATATGAGCCGACAAAATCCGCGTCGGTATAACCGAGCAGCTTCAGCACGATCGTAACGGCTTCTTCCAACTTAACGTTGCCGTCGGGGCGAAACGTTCCGTCGAGATAGCCTTTGATCCAACCCGACGACACGCCGACACGAATATACCCCGCCGCCCAATGGGTTGCCGAAACGTCGGGAAATTGCGAAACCGAAAGCTTTACGTTCGCATCGTCCTTATAGGTCGACGCCGCCACCGCCATTTTCACGAACTGTGCGCGGGTAACGCCGGTATCCAACTTCAAATTTCCGTTTTCGTCCCCTTGCAAAATTTCCAGTGCGCGCAAGATCTCCGCAATCTGCGTTTCGTTCAGTCCCGCGTCTTTTTCCACCGCGCTTACGGGGAAAACGGGCAAAATCAAGAGCACACCGAGTATAATGCCGATCAGTCTTTTCATATATATTTTTCCTTTCCGTACAGAAATGCCTTATTCATATCGCAACGCGTCGATCGGATTCAGTTTTGCCGCTTTGTTGGCGGGCAAATAACCGAACATCACGCCGATTCCGACCGATATACCGACGGCAAACACTATAGAACCTACCGACGGCACCGCCCGCATATTCAAAATGTTTCCCGCCACTTGTGCGCCGACGACACCGAACACAATACCCAAAATACCGCCGAGCAAACCGGTCGTCATGGCTTCGATGACAAATTGCAAACGAATATCGCGCCGTTTGGCACCGAGCGCTTTTCGAATACCGATCTCACGCGTACGTTCGGTGACCGATACCAACATGATATTCATAATACCGATACCGCCGACCAATAGGGAGATACCCGCGATACAAGCGATAACGATAACCATGGTACCCATCACTTCGTTTACCATATCCAACATGTCGGCAAGAGCGATAACCGTATAGGCGTCCTCGTCCTCATATTCGGCATACAAGAAATTGGTGATATCCTGTTTTACCGTTTGAACGGTGTCCTCCCCCGTTGCAAGCAACGTATAGGTGCTGATGGTTGCGTTTCGCGAGAGGCGTGCGGCAACCGAATAGGGAATTAGGACAAAATTATCCGAGCCGTCCTCGTCGTCCTTATCGGTGATTTCTTCGCAAACACCGATGATCGTATAAATATCGCCGTTTATCTTGATATCACTACCGAGCGCCGCGCCGTTATATACCGCCGAGCTGTCGAGATATGCCCCGACGAAGCAGACTTTTTTGCGGGCGGCAATATCGGCATAGGAAATAAAACGTCCTTGCCCAAGCTCATACGATTTGACCGTCAAATAATCTTCGCCGACACCGGTGACGCTTGTCGAAAGCGATTCGTTCCAACCCGTGGGGCGAACCGACGCGCTCAGCGATACCGTCGGAGTCATGGCTTTTACCGTATCGGTATGGTCGGCATAAAATTCATACATATCGTCAACCGAAACGTTTCGTGTCGAGCCGCGCCCCTGCAACATAACGCTTATCGACATGGTGCCGGCACTCTCGAACGCGTCGCTGACCTGCGTGGTCATGCCGTTTCCGAGACTCATAATCAAAATAACCGAGCCGACACCGATAATAATGCCGAGCATGGTGAGGAATGCGCGCATTTTATTGTTGAGCAAGCTCTTCAATGCCAAAACAAACGATTGTGTAATGCCCATTATGCTTCGCCTCCTTCGGAATGTGCCGCGTCGGGTTCGGCTTTCTTTTCGACTTCGGGTGCGGAGTCTTTCCCCGCACCGTCATTTTTCTGCATTTCGAGCGGGATATCGGGATTGACGACCGCTTCGGGCAGATTCGACGGGCCGTCGTAAACGACTTTGCCGTCTTGCAACCGAATGATACGTTGTGCCTTTACGGCAATCGAATTGTCGTGCGTGATGAGTACGATGGTGTTCCCCTCTTCGTGCAAACGCTGTAAAAAGCCCAACACTTCGCGACCGGTACGCGAGTCGAGAGCGCCGGTCGGCTCATCGGCAAGGATCACCGATGGATTGCCTGCCAACGCACGAGCGATCGAAACACGCTGTTGCTGACCGCCCGAAAGCTGTGAGGGGAGATTTTTCGCCTTTTCTTTCAAGCCGACCCGTTCGAGCGATTCGAGCGCCATTTTATGTCGTTTGCTTTTGGGAACGCCCGCATACATGAGCGGAAGTTCGACATTTTCGGCAACCGTCAATTTCGGAATCAAATTGTATTGTTGGAAAATGAAGCCGAGCATTTTGTTTCGAATGGTCGCAAGCTCGTTGTCGTCCATGGTACTCACGTCGACGCCGCCGAGAAAATATTCGCCGCGCGTCGGCACGTCCAAGGCACCGATAATATTCATACAGGTCGATTTACCCGAACCCGATTGTCCGACGATCGCCACAAATTCGCCTTTGCGAACGGTAAACGAAATGTCGTCCGCCGCACGAACCTCGGTATCGCCCATGTTATAGATTTTGTAAATGTGCTTAAATACGATCAATTCTTCTGTCATGGCTCGTTCCCCGCTCATCGACCGCCGGGACCGCCGCCCATACCGCCGCCGGAGGGCATACCGCCGCCCATACCGCCGCCGGAGGAGGGTATACCGCCGCTCATGCCGCCGGAGGGCATACCGCCGCTCATGCCACCCATGCCGCTCATGCCCATCATTGAGCTGAAAAGGTCGGATGAAACGTTTACCGTTTCGATGACGACAGTCTCACCCTCGGAAAGTCCGTCGACGATCTCGATATAGCTTTCGTCGGAAATACCGACGGTTACTTCGCGCATTTCGTATTCGGGCTTTTCGGACGTAGACGAAAGATCGCTCTTTTCGCCGGTCAATACTTTTACGCGATTGCCTCTGTCAAGCGCACCGAGCGGAACCGTCAAAACATCCTCTGCCGCTTCGGTGATGATCTCGGCATTTACGTTCATACCGGGGAGCAATTTGTCGTTGCCGTCGATTTCAATGGTAACGGGATAGGTCGTCGTACCGTTCGACGTGGAGCCGACAATGCTCTTTTTGGTCACGATTCCCTCAAATTCGGTATTGGCAACCGAATCGGCTGTGATGATAACCTTTTGTCCCACTTCGATGAGCGAAAGGTCCAATTCGTCGATGCTCATATCCATGGTCAGTTTCGACATATCGTAGATCACGGCAAGATTGGTCGTGGACGACATGGAGCTGGAACCGATAGTGTCGAGCGCTTTGTAATTCTTTTGTACGATCGTACCCGAGATCGGCGCGGTGATGACGTAATCCTCGCGCTTTTCGATGAGTTTATCCAATTGTTTTTGCAAATTGTCGTAATTCTTTTTTGCCTGTTCGGCTTGTTTGTCGAGCTGTTCGGAACTGCATACGGCAATCAAAGTGTTTTTCGATACACGATCACCCTCTTTTACGTACAGCTTATCAACGTCGCCCGATGTTTCGGCGCGAATCACTTCGTCCTCGTTGTAATCGAACGTGCCGATGTCCGAGCAGGTATACAAAACGCCGTCGGAACCGGTAACGCTTGCGTATGCCGTTGTGCCTTGCGTAATACCGCCGGGATTCGAAACGGCAACAGTTACCGTCTGTATGCTTGCGTTATTGGCATTGGTGGTGATCAATTTGGAAATTTCCGAAACACTGCCCGCCAATTCTTCACCCGTATTGCCGAAAGTAACGACAGCGGACGAACCGATGTACATCTTGTCGACATTGGCGGCAAAGAACGGAATTTCCAACAGCATGGTATCGTTGTCGACGATACGGGCGATCGATGTGCCCGCCTGCACGCTGTCCTCTTCTTCGACGTACAATTCCCAAACCTTGCCGACACAATCCGAAAGGATTCGCAAATCGGCATAATCTTCCAAAACGTCATTGTAATCGTCGAGCGCGTCGGCAACGTCCTCCTCCATATCTTCGATATCGTCCTCAAGGTCGGAAGAATCGATAATATACAAAACGTCGTCCTCGTTAACTTCGTCCATTTCTTCGAAATCGGCACTGAGAATATCACCGGTTACCGTAGCGGTTATGTAATGATATTCGGTCGGTTGCAAGGTGCCTGTACCGGTCAGCGACGATGTGATATCGCGCCGTTCGACATTTGCATAAGAATAAACGGTGTTTCCGCCGCCCGGTGCCGCCTGTTTGGGTAAAAAGCAAGCAACACAAATAATGGCAAGTACCAGCAGAATCGCGACAAGGGCGATCCACTTTTTCTTGCCTTTTTTGGATTTTTTGTTCTTTTTGCCGGCAACGGTTGCTTCGGACTTTCCCGCTTGCCCGTCCGCGGTGTCGGGGCTTCGCTTCGTCTTTTCTTTACTGTCGTTCATTCGAAAATACCTCCGCTGTTTGAGTTGTGTCATACGGCACACGTAACAAAAGACGTGTGCGGCACAAAGGAGTATCCGTCGGCAAAATTTCCGCACGGCACCTTTGCTTTATCCTACGATATTATCGCACTTTAATGTGTTATCGCAATGGCACTTGTGTGAAAAACAGCTGTTTTTTTTGCGTACAAATTTTGAACAATCGGAAGGCGTTCGTTTCATTTTTATACTTTATGCGAAATGGGCGCAAAAAAGCCCTCCGCAAAAGGGGAAAAGTGCGGAGGGCTTCGAGAAAGGAAAACTATGCCGCTTGGGCAAAGGGAATCGGCGGTTGGGTATTACGAAAGGCGGAAAACAAGACGTCGAATGAGTTTTTTCGTCGCGGGATCAACATTTTCGTCGGATAAAGCGCGCACGGCAAGCGACAATACACTGCCGACATATTGCTCGCCGTAAACCGTGTAATCGACGCAGTTTTCGTCGGTGCAGGTCAAATAGCGCGCGCGATAAATTCGCGCGAATAGTCGCGCGGCTCGATGTTCGAAAGGCGCACCGTGCAATAGGTATAGCGCTCGGTCACGGCAAAGACCGTTTCGGCGGGAATCACGGCGACCGCGCCTTTTTTGCCGCGATAATCTTTGGTGATCGCATCGTCCGCTTCGTTCAAAAGATCGCGCGGATAAACGGCAAATCCATGCGTGAGAACGCTGTTCTCCTCATTCTTGCGGAAAGACTCGATCAAGCTGTTTCGTACCCGACCGACAAAACGCAAATCGACCGAAACGGCGGCATCGGACGGCACGACGTTTTTGTTTTCACACGATGGGAATCTTTCTCGTGAAGAATCGTCTTTCACGTTCAAGCACAATTGGGCGCCGAGAATCGCGTTCGGCAAAAATTCTTTCGTACTCATGCCGATTCCTCCTTTTTCCGATTGACGTGCGAAAATGCGTCGTGTTTTTGAACGTTTCGTTTCGAAGTGATCGAGTTTTTATCCATTTCGTCTTTCTTCCTTTTTATTTTACCCGTCCTTTTCCCGCCTGTCAAGGCGCTATTCGTGCATTTTTCGCGCTTTGTGCGAAATTTACAATATATATA
>CAYNXA010000004.1:0-20025 GCA_964401015.1 uncultured Oscillospiraceae bacterium | reverse complement strand
TTTTCTTTTTTGGTTACTTTTTTCTTTTGGAAATAAAAGAAAAAAGTAACATACGATGTTTCCCCGCTTTTCAAAGCGGGAACGAAAAAAACGCGGCACCGAAAACCGGTGCCGCGTAACTTCACATAGACTGAACCCACGTCACAACCGACATGACCATAACCACCAAAATGATGATCGGTAAAACGTAAGTCATATACGGACGGATCCAAGCGGGCACTTTAATACCGTTGCCCGTATTCGCCTCATCGTGGTATTTTTTCCAGCCCCAACCGAAACGGTGCGTACAGAAAAGCACATAGCAAAGACTGCCGCCGGGGAGCAAAATGTTCGATACGATAAAATCTTCGATATCCATAATGCCTTTGGTGCCGAGCGCAACAAAATCAAGCACATTGAAGCCCAAAACACACGGCAACGAAAGCACCAACATCAACACAACGTTGATGCCCGCCACGGCGGGACGCTTCAAAGGAGTAAGTTCCAACCAGAAGGACATAATATTTTCGAATACGGCAATAACCGTCGAAAAAGCGGCGAAGATCATAAACAGGAAGAACAGACTTCCGACAATGCGTCCGCCGGGCATAGCATTAAACACCGACGAAAGAGTCGTAAAGAGGAAGCTTGCACCGACCGTTCCCGCGTCGGCGGTTTGACCGCCGTTGTAAGTAAAGCAAGCGGGAAAAACGATCAACCCCGACATAATGGCAACAAACGTATCCAATCCCACGATGGTCAGCGATTCGCCGAGCAACGAGCGTTCTTTGCCGATATAGCTGCCGAAAATGGCAATCGAACCGATACCGATACTGAGGGTAAAAAATGCCTGTCCCATCGCCGAGCAAACAACCGTCCAAATGCCGGCTTCTTTCAACTTTTCAAACGACGGAACCAAATAAAATTTCAATCCCTCGCCCGCGCCGGAAAGGGTACAGGAATAAGCGGCAAGCCCGATAATCAGTACCAGGAGAGCGATCATCATGTATTTTGTGATACCCTCTACACCTTTTTGCAAACCGATCGAACAGATGGCAAAGCAAAGAAGAATAACGCCGAAGGTGGCGGCAAGCATAAGTGTCGGATTCGAAACCACGCCGCCGAACACTTCACTCATCTGTTCGGGCGTTTTGGCTTCCAAAACCGAACCGTTCAAATACTTGATAAAGTAAATTACCATCCAGCCCGAAATGGTCGTATAGAACATCATCAGCAAATAGTTACCGATAATGCCGATATACTTCATAAAGCCCCATTTTTGACCTTTTTCCTGCAAAACGTTAAACGAGGACGCGATACTGCGGCGACTTCCGCGTCCGACGGCAAGCTCGGTGGTCATGACCGGAATACCGAGCAAGATCAAAAAGGCGATATAGATCAGCACGAATGCCGCTCCGCCGTAAGCTCCGGTTGTGATCGGGAATCGATAAACATTACCCAATCCGATGGCACAGCCCGCCGATATGAGGATGAACCCCAAGCGGGATTTGAAATTTTCTCTCTGATCCATTTGTATACCTCTTCCGAAAAATTTTCGACACGCAACCGATTTGCGTACCGAATTTCCACATACCCCGACACACTTCTTGCCGAAGTGTTCGCCTCGTATGTGACCGAGTTTTTCTCATTCCTCCGAATCTCCTTGCGGACTTCGAAAACTCTCAGCGTAACGCGCATATTTTACCACACTTTATACAAAAAATCAAGAGCAATTGTAAAGAATACACGAAAAGTCGCAATTTTTCGGTAAAAAAGCGTCAATTTTTGAAATTCACAGAAAAACGCTTGATTATACAGTTTGCTTATTCTATAATATTTCTATAATATAATGATGTCCTTTTGCGGAATACGTGTGTCGGTCATACCGCCGCAACGCAAAGAACGCTTATTTTATTTTCCGACTTTTGTGAGGAGTTTTGTATGGGAATCGATATAAACACGGTCATATCCAAAGTGATCCAACTGCTTTTGATTTTATTGGTCGGCGTCTACGCGCGAAAACGAAAGTTCATCAACCGCGACACGGTCGGCGCACTTTCCAAATACCTGTCGAATATCGCCAACCCGCTTTTGATTCTCGGTTCTTTCCAAATGGAGTATTCGACCGAACTTTTGAAAATCGGCGGCAAGATCCTACTCGGCGCGGCTGTCATTCACGTTTTGTCCGCCGTCGTCGCCTATTTCGTATTCAAACCGAAAAACGGGTCGAATGAAAACACGATCTACGAATTTACGTCGGTTTTTGCCAACTGTGCTTTTATGGGCTTTCCCATTTTGGCGGTCATCTACGGCGACATCGGCGTCGTGTACGGTTCGTTCTACAATGCCATCTTCAATCTGTTCTTTTGGACCTACGGTATCTACGTACTGACCCGTCAAAAAGGTGCGGGAAAGCTTGACCTCAAAAAGCTGTTTTTGAATCCGGGCGTCCTCGCGACCGTACTGGGCATCGCCTTTTACATTTTGCAAATTCGAATCCCCGCCACTTTGCTCGGCGCCATGGATATGGTGGGCGATTCGATCTTCCCGCTTGCCATGATCGTAATCGGTGCTTTGATCGTCGAATTGGACTTCAAGACCGCCTTGCGCGACGCGAAGTTTTGGATATGTTCGGCATTAAAGCTCTTGATTGTTCCGCTCTTGACCTTGCTCGGTTGTCTGCTTTTCGGTTGTGATACCACCGTAACCTATGTATTGGTCATTCTGTCGGGTATGCCCGCCGCCACTTTCGGGGCGATTTTCGCCGAAATTTACGACGTGAATCCGGTTACCGCCGCCAAGATCGTTTGTCTTACCACCGTTCTTTCCATCGCGACCATACCGCTGATCCTGTATTTGAGCAACTTGCTTCTCGGAATGTAACAGCCGCATTTTTCGCAATTCCGAATCAATTTGCAAAAGTTGCCGACGACGGCGCTTTATGCACGTTTTGCGTTTCAATTTTTTTGACATCGGCTCGAACCGTAAAAACGGGAACCGAGAAAGGAAATTATGTCGAATCAAACCATTAAAATCACCGGCGCGCGCGTCCACAATCTGAAAAACATCGACGTAGAAATTCCGCGTGACAAGCTCGTCGTATTCACCGGACTTTCTGGGTCGGGAAAATCCTCGCTCTCTTTCGATACGATCTACGCCGAAGGGCACCGCCGTTTCGTCGAATCGCTTTCCTCGTATGCCCGTATGTTTCTCGGACAAATGGATAAGCCCGACGTCGACTCGATCGAAGGACTTTCGCCCGCCATTTCCATCGACCAAAAAACAACGTCAAAAAATCCCCGCTCCACCGTCGGAACGGTAACCGAGATATACGACTATCTGCGTCTGCTTTTCGCCCGCGTCGGCACACCGCATTGTCCCGTCTGCGGCAAAGTCATCGAACAGCAAACGATCGATCGGATCATCGACGCGGTCATGACTTTGCCCGTCGGCACAAAGTTCATGGTTTTGGCACCGATCGTCAAAGCCAAAAAAGGTATGCATGAAAAAGTCTTTTCGGACGCGCAAAAAAACGGATTCGTTCGTGTGCGGGTGGACGGCAGTATTTTGACCTTGGGCGAAGATTTCGGACTGGACAAAAACAAAAAACACGATATCGATATCGTCGTCGACCGTCTTGTCATGAAAGACGATATTCGTTCGCGTCTGACCGATTCGGTCGAAGCGGCACTGGCGCTTGCCGACGGGAAAATCGTGATCTACCAACCGAGCGACGAAATCAACACCGAATACTCACAGAATTACGCCTGTCCCGAACACGGTATCAGCCTCGGCGAATTGGAACCGCGTATGTTTTCGTTCAACAATCCGTTCGGTGCTTGTCCCGAATGTGACGGTTTGGGCATGAAAGCCGTTCTGTCGCCCGATAAGCTCTTGCCCGACCGCTCGCTTTCGCTTGCCGACGGCGCTTGTGTTTGCAACGGCTACAAGACCATGGACAAGCGCGGCTGGACGGGAAATCTCTACGACAGTGCCCTTTCGGAATACGGCTTTTCCATCAAGACTCCCATCGAAAAGCTTTCGGACGAAGCCCTTTCGGTCATTCTCTACGGCAACGGCAAGCAATATCCCATTCGCTACGCGGGTCGTACCTACATGGCAAAAATGGACGGCATGATTCCCGATATCAATCGTCGCTACGGCATGGCGATCAACAATCCCGATCAACGAAGTTATTACGAACAGTTCATGGAAGAAATTCCCTGTAAAGCTTGCTGCGGCAAACGCCTAAAGCCCGAGCCGCTTGCCGTGACCGTCGGAGACAAAAACATCGCCGAGGTCTGTGACTTGCCCATATCCGAAGCGGCGGATTTTTTTGCGAAAATAAAACTAAACGAAATGCAAGCGGCAATTGCCAAAGATATTTTGAAAGAAATTCATGCCCGCCTCGGTTTTCTCAAAAATGTCGGACTGTCGTATCTCACCCTTTCGCGGGCGGCGGGAACCTTATCGGGCGGTGAAAGTCAGCGCATACGACTTGCCACGCAAATCGGCTCGTCGCTGATGGGCGTGCTCTACATTCTCGATGAACCGAGCATCGGACTTCATCAGCGTGACAACGAAAAACTCATCGAAACGATGAAAAAGCTACGCGACCTCGGCAACACCTTAATCGTCGTCGAACATGACGAGGAAACCATGCTGTCTGCCGATTATATCGTCGACATCGGACCTGCAGCGGGGATACACGGCGGTGAGATCGTCGCGTGCGGTACGCCAAAAGAACTTATGAAGAAAAAAGGCTCGGTCACCGCCGATTTTCTTTCGGGACGGCGCAAGATCGCTCTGCCCGCCGAACGCAGAAGCGGAAACGGTCAGTTTTTGACGGTCATCGGTGCAAGCGAACACAATCTCAAAAACATCGACGTTGCCTTTCCTCTCGGCACATTCACCTGCGTCACAGGTGTTTCGGGTTCGGGAAAATCTTCTCTCGTAAACGGAATTTTGTATAATGCGCTCGCCAAGACCTTAAACCGCGCCCATACGATTGCCGGCAAGCACACGCGTATCGACGGTGTGGAGCAATTGGACAAAGTCATCAATATCGACCAATCGCCGATCGGGCGCACACCCCGCTCCAATCCCGCCACCTATACGGGACTGTTTACCGATATACGCGCCCTTTTCGCTTCGACGCCCGATGCGAAAATACGCGGCTATAAGCAAGACCGTTTTTCGTTCAATCTGCGCGGCGGACGTTGCGAAGCGTGTCAAGGTGACGGCCTTTTGAAGATCGAAATGCATTTTTTACCCGACGTATACATCACCTGCGACGTCTGCAAAGGACGCCGTTATAACCGTGAGACCCTCGAAGTAAAATACAAAGGCAAAAGCATTTACGATGTGTTGGACATGACGGTTGACGAGGGATTGAAGTTTTTCGAAAATCTGCCTGCCATCAAACGGAAACTGCAAACCCTTTCCGAAGTCGGATTGGGCTATGTCAAGATCGGTCAATCGTCTACCACCCTTTCGGGTGGCGAGGCACAACGCGTAAAACTCGCCACCGAGCTTTCTCGCCGCGCGACCGGCAAGACCGTCTATATCCTCGACGAACCGACGACAGGGCTTCATACCGCCGACGTCGAAAAGCTGATCGAAGTTTTACAGCGGTTGGTCGATGCGGGCAATACGGTTATCGTCATCGAACACAATCTCGATATGATCAAATGTGCCGATCACGTAATTGATCTCGGTCCCGAAGGAGGCGATGGCGGCGGCACTTTGGTTGCTTGCGGCACGCCCGAAGAAATCGCCGCATGCGAAAGTTCGTATACGGGGCGGTATTTGAAAAAACTTTTGTGAGGACGGCACCCTTGTCTTGCCTTTGTATTTTTCAACAAAATCGCGACAACTTTTTGTGCATTTTCCCATATTTCAAAGAGTGCGCGAAAAACTCTTGCAAATGCTGCCGAAAATCGCTATAATATAGTTGTATGTTTGTGAGAAACGAATCCGTTTTTTCGCAAACCGAATCTGTATTTTCTTTCAGAAAGGATCTTATTACTATGAAACTCGGTGTATTGACAGTTCCGCTTTCCGCCATGTCGGTCGAGGATATGCTGAAATATCTTTCGGGACTCGGTGTCGAAGCGGTCGAAATCGGTGCCGGCGGTTATACCAACGACGCCCATTCCAAGCCCGAAGAGCTGCTTGCCGACAAAGCAAAGCTTGCCGCTTACAAGGAGCTTTTCCCCAAGTACAACATGATCATCTCGGCTCTTTCGGTACACGGCAACGCCGTATCGCCCGATAAGGATTTCGCCAAGTTTTCGCATGAAAAATTCGAAAACGCTTGCCGTCTTGCCAATGAGCTCGGCATCGATACCGTCATCACGTTTTCGGGTTGTCCCGGCGGTTCACCCGATGACAAAACGCCCAACTGGGTAACCTGCCCGTGGCCCGAAGACTTTCTGAAAATTCTCGATTATCAGTGGAACGACGTTTTGATTCCCTATTGGCAGAAAGAATCCGAGGTCGCCAAGAAATACGGCGTTACCAAGATCGCCTTTGAAATGCACCCCGGCTTCTGTGTTTACAACCCCGAAACCATGCTCAAGATTCGTGCCGCCGTCGGCGATTGCATCGGTGCAAATTTCGACCCGTCCCACCTCATTTGGCAGGGCATCGACCCCGCCGCCGCCATCAAGGCACTCGGTCGCGAGGGCGCTATCTTCCACTTCCACGCAAAAGACACCAAGCTCGACAAATACAATACCGCCGTTAACGGCGTTCTCGATACCAAGCATTACAGCGACGAAATGAACCGTTCGTGGGTATTCCGTGCGCTCGGCTACGGCAGCAGCACCGAAGTTTGGAAAGAAATGGTATCGGCGCTCCAGCTCGTCGGCTACAACCACGTTATGAGCATCGAACACGAGGACAGCTACATGACCGGCAAAGAAGGTCTTGAAAAGGCTATTGCTTTCCTGCGTTCGGTTATCATCAGCGAACCGAAGCCCAACGGCATGTTCTGGGCATAACCCCGATTTTCGAAAGCGAGAGGAGAATACCGCTCCCCTCGCTTTTTTCACTTTTTTGCGTTTTTTGCAAAATTCCCTACTTCTACCTTTTATTCTGCCATACGGAGGAAATACTCATGCGCATTATGACATGTAACATTTGGGGTGATTATTTTGAAAACCCCGTCGAAGCCCGCATGGGCGGTTATGAAACGCTTTTTGCCGAATATGTTCCCGATATCGTCGGATTGCAGGAATGTACGTTGAGTTGGCATAACTGCGATATGTTCCGAAAAATTGCCGATCGCTACACGATGTATGCCACCGACAATCGCAACTTCACCCCGCTTCTGCTGAAAAAAGACAGATTTTACGTTTTGGAATACGAATCGCTCTTATATGCCGAAACGCCCGACCCGTCGAAAGGGTTTAACCGACTCGTATTGCAGGATATCGAAAGCGAAAAGAAATTCGCCGTGCTGAATACCCACCTTTGGTGGAAAGTCGGTCCCGAACACGACCTCATTCGCGAAAAAAATGCGCGTGAGCTTTCGAACGCCATGCTTCGAACCGCCGAAAAATTCGACTGTCCCGTTTTTGCGTTCGGCGATTTCAACAGTCGCTACCGTGAAGTGGCGTTCCGTGTATTCGAACAAAACGGTATCGAACGCTGTATCGACAAAGCACTTTCGGCGGATACCGTATCCACCAATCACTTCGACCCGATTCGCGGCGAGGACGGACGCTGGCACGGAAAAACGACAACCAACGACAAGGAAGAATCGATCGACCATATCGTTATGTGTCATTATGCCGACAAGATCGACGCTTATCGTGTGATTACCGACCAATATATTCTCGATTCGAGCGACCATTCGCCGGTCTATATCGATGTGCAAATCTGACTTTACCGTCCGGATAACCTGTTCCGCCGAACCTTTTGAACACACAAAAGTTCATCTGTTTTAACGGTTTGAAAAATGGGAAAAACGCAAAAATTCTCTTGACTTTCGATCGTTTTGAGAGTACTATATACGTGTGCGGCGCATTGCCGAAAGGCATTGCGCCGCCGTTATGTTCACCAATGATACTTTTCCCTTTACGAGGTAGTTTGTCCATGAAAAAGAACGCCGCTTATCGCGATATGGATATGTGTTCGGGCAGCTTGTTCCCGAAAATTCTGCTTTTTGCTTTACCGGTCATGCTGTCGAACGTTTTGCAGATCGTCTACAATGCCGCCGATGGTATCGTCGTCGGAAAATTCGAGGGTGACCTTGCTTTCGCCGCCGTCAGTTCGAACGGTGCGCTCATCAATTTGATCACCAGCCTTGTTATGGGTCTTGCCGTCGGTGCCAATTCGGTTGCGGCATGTCTTTACGGTGCGGGAGACAAAGACGGCGTTCACCGCGCCGTGCATACCTCCATGCTGTTGAGCGTAATCGGCGGTATTTTGATCGGCGTATTCGGCTATATCTTTTGTGAGCCGCTTTTGCGCCTTATGCAAACGCCCGAAAATCTGTTGCCTCTTTCCGAGATCTACATGAAAGTTACATTTGTCGGACTTCCCGCCGTGGCGGTTTTGAATTTCGGCAGTGCAATCTTACGTGCCGTCGGCGATACAAGTCATCCGATGATCTATCTTATCATTTCGGGACTTTTGAACGTCGTTTTGAATATTTTCTTTGTCGGTGCCGTACATATGGGTGTTGCCGGCGTTGCCGTTGCCACCATCATTTCCCAAATGGTCGCCGCCTTTCTCACCGTGCGCCGTCTTATGCGTGCCGGCGATTGCTTCAAGCTGTCGTTGCGCGATCTGAAAATCCACAAAAATGAATTGATTCGCATTGCCCGTATCGGAATCCCCGCCGGTATTCAATCGTCGGCATTCTCTCTGTCCAACGTATTCATTCAATCGTCCATCAACACGCTCGGTGATGCGGCGGTGGCGGGCGGTTCGGCGGCTTCGAACATCAACAACTTTATCTACATGGCACAAAACGCGTTCTATCACGCCTCGATTTCTTTCTGTGCGCAAAACTTCGGCGCGCAAAAGCCCAAGCGCGTTTTGCGTTCGCTTCTCTATTGTACGCTTTCGGTAACGGTGGTCGGACTTTCGGTCGGCATTGTCGCCTATATTTTCGGTCGGGATCTGTTGCACATTTTCGTCACCGAAGAGATATCAGTCGCTTACGGTCGCGAGATCATGCAGATCACGACGATCTGGTATTTCCTCTGCGGCGTCATGGAAGTCGGAAGCGGCGCGTTGCGCGGCATCAATCGCTCGATGATCTCGACGATCGGCTCGCTTGTCGGCTCCTGCCTTATGCGAATCGTTTGGATCATGACGATTTTCGCCGCTCACCGCACGTTGTTCGTTTTGTATATTTCCTATCCCGTTTCGTGGCTTTTGACGGCAGCATTCCATTATACGGTCTTTTTCGTATGTTTTCGGAAGCTTTCCCGATCGGCTGCGCCGACGGCAGTGCCCGACGCCGAATAAGGCGTTCGTTCGGTTCGAATCGGTTCGTTCTTTCGGTAAAAGAAAACGGCAAAGTCTATTTTGACTCTGCCGTTTTTTGTTTATAAACTCTTTCCGTACTCCGTTTGGCGCATCATAAAGAAATCCAACGCGCCCGTCACGTGTTCGGCATACAAATACGTGCCGAATTTTTCGTCGCGCACGATCTGCCAGCGGTCGTCGTATTCGGGGGTACGGTCGCTGTAATCACCGATAAGGCTTGCACGCGCGTTCTCGGCGTTTTCGGTTTCGGGGAAGAAATACACCGTCGCGTCGGAAAGTCCCGAAAGCTTGATTCGGCGGTGAACAGCGGCATTGACCGACGTGCGCTCGTGCGCGCCCACGACACCGTTTTTCTGCACGACAAAGAAGCGACATTCGCGATGTTCGCTTCGCGCAAAGTGATATACGGCTTTTCCGTCGCGCAATTCGGTCTCACCACCCAAAAAGATCGGCGAACCGAGGGGAAAACGAAGATGCGTTTCGGTCGTTGTATTCGTATTGTAAGCCGAGAAGAAATATCCGTTTTCAAACCGCGCTACCGTCATGGTCGGCACTTTTACGTTCGCACTCAAAGCTTTGTGTGAAACTTCGTATCCGCAGTCGGCAAGAACCGCAAAGAGCGTCGTCATCGGCTCATGCATATCGACAAAGCGACAACCGTTCGGAAGTGCGTCGCGCCGCGTTTTGTCGGCATAGCAAATGACCGTTATTCCCTTTCGAATCAAATCTTCCAGCCGTTCTTTTACCGCCGCTTCAACGGGCGGCGGGGAAATGAGAATACTCTTGTTGTATGCCTCGTCGGGCGTCTTTAAGAAATTGTCGGTCGAAACGACACAATTGAGGGGGAAGCCCGCGTTGATCGCGTCTTTTACGTAGGTATCGCCGTAATACATTTCCGACAGTAACGTTTCGTCCTCGGCGGTGCTGTATTCCCGCATGGGATAGACCCATACGAACGGCGCCGCGTCGTCGGGACTCTCTTTTTCGGCATTCAAAATATGCGGAAGCGGCTCGGTCACACAGCAATCGGGCATATCACCGTAGGAATTGTCGATCGAAAGTATGTTGAAAATTTCGGGGGATTCGGGTTTTCCCGCTTCGTTCAAACGGCTGACCGCCATCGGCATATAAATATCGTGCGAATTACATTCGTAACGGTCATACCACGGCGTATTGATCCACCACGGATCGTGTATGTAAAATCGGAACAGAAAGTCCTTGTTCGGATAGCCGCAAATGCGCGTCATATGCCCCATGAGTTCCAATCCGAAATCGTCATTCAAAGCCGCCCACGGCGAATTCGGCGGCGGCGTTATGTTGAAGCCGCCGTTGTATATATCATAAAGCGGAACGCCGTCGGTTGCATAGTCGATGCCGACCGAATTGTTGGTACCGCGCGTTTCGACGGGATAATCGGGACACCCTTCGCGGAAATATTTCCAGAACGAAAATACCTCGTCTGCCGTCTTTTGCAAGCGTTGCGAATAAAAGTTCTTGCCGTCGAATATTTTTCCGTCAAGCGTCCACGGGTCGGCGCTGAATCCCAAACCGTTCGAAAGCCAAAGGTAATCGAAGCCCATGTCGGCAAGAAATACGTTTGCTTGTTTTCCCAAGAAAAGTCCGAACGGTGTGCCGTCGGGAATTCCGTCGGGGTAAGCGGCATACGAACGGTCGTCCCCCGCAAGGCACGCCGTCGAATCGACAAATCCGAAGCTGTCGACGCCGTTTTTTCCGTTCAATATTTCGGTGTGGCGGCGATATTTGAAATCCGATACGGCAAATTCGGGACCGATATCAAAGGTTTCGCCGACCGTGATCGTCGCGTCGGGGAAAAAGCGCTTTCCCGTTTTCTTAAAAGCGGCAACGATTTTTTTCAAAATTTCATACGTCATCACCGGCGGGTTTTCGGTATACAGCCGTTTTTTCGTGTGAATACACAAATCGTCCCGATCGGTTTCGTCGGCAAGCGGACGGTTGGCGGTGCCCATATATTGACACCACTCAAAGCTGTCGGAAAGATTGCCCGTATAATCGAGAATCTCACTGCCGTCGGCTGTCCAAAGTAGAATCGAAACGGTCTTTCGATCTTTGAGCAGCATATACCATTGCCGAAAAATCGTTTCGCATACCGAATCGATATACATTTCGTCGGTTTTCTTAAACGGCTTTAAGCTTACTTCCAGCGTGACGTTTTTGAACATGGTCTTACTCCTTTATGTTTTACTCCGAACGCGTTCCTCCGCAATACGCGACAAAACGCATGAACGCTTCGCGTCCTTCGTCGGTGCATTTATATACACCCGCGTCTTCCAACACGCGCACAAACGTTTTTCCGATCTCATCTTTCAAGATCTTCTCGGTGTTGTCGGCGGTAAGGGTATACTTGTCGGCAAACGACGCAAACCATGCGGCATGCTTTTCAAGGTCGGGAATGTCGGCGAAATTCTTGCCCGCAAGGATCGCTTCTTTCATTTGAACCGTTTCGTCTTTCAAGCGTGCCGGCAATACGGCAAGCCCCATAACTTCGATAAGCCCGATGTTTTCCTTTTTGATGTTGTGAAGTTCCACGTGGGGATGGAAAACGCCGAGCGGATGCTCATCGGTTGTGATGTTGTTGCGCAACACAAGATCGATTTCAAAATCTTCGCCTCTGCGGCGGGCAATCGGCGTGATCGTGTTGTGCGGCTCGCCGTCGGTTTCGGCAAAGACAAATGCCTTTTCGTCGGTATAGCCGCGCCATGCGGTCAGTATTTTTTCCGAAAGAGCGCAAAGAGCGTTTTTGTTTTTGGCGGTCAAGCGAAGCACCGACATGGGCCAACGAACGATCGACGCGCGAATTTCGGGAAATTCGGCAAACGTAAGCGGTATTTCGGCAGACGCACGTTCCATGGCAAAGGTATAATGACCGCCCTGCATATGATTGTGCGATAAGATCGAACCGCCGACGATAGGCAGATCGGCATTGGAACCGATGAAATAATGCGGGAACACTTCGACGAAATCCAACAATTTTTCGAAAGTGTGCGCGTCGATCTTCATCGGCACGTGTTCGCGCGAAAAAGCGATACAATGTTCGTTGTAATATACGTACGGCGAATATTGCAAATACCAGCTGTCGCCGCCGAGCGTGATCGGAAGTATGCGATGATTCTGCCGAGCGGGCGAATTGACTCTGCCCGCATATCCCTCGTTTTCACGGCACAAAAGACATTTCGGATACCCGCTTTGCGGCAAAAGTTTTGCCGCGGCAATGGCTTTCGGGTCTTTTTCGGGCTTGGACAGATTGATCGTGATATCGATTGCGCCGTATGAGCTTTCGGTTTTCCATTTCACGTCCTTTCGAACGCGGTATTCGCGAATGTAATTCGTCGCTTTCGAAAGGCTGTAATAGTAATCGGTCGCGCGTTCGGGGTCCTCTTTGTACAAATCGTAAAATTTCCGAATGACCGTACTCGGAAAAGGCGTCAGCGCGCCCATCAGCTTAGTATCGAAAAGGTCGCGGTACACGACCGTATTGCTTTCGATAAGGCCCCGTGCAAACGCTTCGTCGCAAAGGTCGTTCAAGATTTTTTCGAGATCGTCCTCTTTTTCCGAAGCGATAATCGGCTCGTCGGAAAGTCCGTCGATACCGAAAATTTCGAGCAGTTTGTTCTGCGCATACAGTTCGTCATCTTCCGTAATGAGATTCTTTGCTTTGGCATAACGAACCAATTGTTTTATACTTTGTTCCAGCATACTTTCTTCTCCCGTGATACTCATAATGTTAAAATGGTGCAAAAAACTGTTATTATTGTACCACTGTCGCGAAAAAAAATCAACTGTCGGAGCGCAAACTTTGTAAAAAGATATCGATAATGCGTACTTTGGGAATAGTTTACCGAAAAAACGACCGCTTGTAAAGAGACTTTTCGACCAAAAACCGCACTATCTGTCCGTTTTTCGTTTTCACCGTTCTCTTTTTTGAAAGGCACCCCCGCCCGCAAGCGCGAAAAAAGAACGAAAAAAGTCGGAAGAACCTTTACGACTCTTTCCGACTTCGACTTTCGCATACCGCAAACGGCAAACCGTCTTTGCCCCGCGCTTTTCTTTCGCTTTTGCTTGCGCTGTTTCTTTCAATCTTTTTCGGTTCGTTCAGTTTGCAACTGTCGGCATATGGCGATCCAAAACCTGCTTCAGCGCCGATACCGAACCAGTGTGACATCGTTCGACGCGCATATTCTGGTCCCTTGGTCGCAAGCATGACCGAACGAAGCATTTTGTGCGACATCGTATCGATAAACAGCACCAACAGATCGGGCGACCCGATTCCTTTCACACTGCCCGTCACTTTGGTATACACTTTCGCTTTGCAATTATACTGTTCGCAAAGATCTTTGTATCGACGTTCCATACATTCGTTTCCTCCGACAATGACAACGCTCATATTGTTTCCTCCCGTCTTTCGCCCGTTTTTCGTATTATATTGATTTTCTTCGGTATCGGCACGACCGAATCGACTTTATCGGCAATTTGCTTTTTCGTCCCGATCGGCAGTTAGTTTTAACTAACTTATGCGTATAGGATACTAAACTTTTCGCTTTTTGTCAAGCGTTTTTCCGCCAAAACTTTCTTTTCGGCGGAAAGTTCGGCGTTTTAGACAAACGCCGAGAGTCGAATTTGTACTTTTTGCCCGATCGTTTTTCGCCTCGTCGGAAAAATTAGGAAAAAAGTTCCGATTTTCGCCTGTTTTTTTCGAAAAACTCTTGACAGTGACTTTCGGCTCGTGTATAATAACGGTATATTTTAGAAAGGCTTCGACGAAGAGGGCGCAAAAGCGACGAATCCAGAGAAGTGACGGTTGGTGAAAGTCACAGTTCGTTCGGTTTGTGTTTGTAGCTTCCGAGCCGGACGGAAGAAAGCGTTTCGCAAGTAGAACCGTCCCGTGACTGCCGCGTAAGGGCATAGGAATTGTTGGATTCCGAGAGGGGCAGACCGCCGAAACGGTTTGCAATTTGAGTGGTACCGCGGGTATTTGTTTATCAAAGCTCGTCTCAAAGTTTTCTTTGGGACGAGCTTTTTTCGTCCCCGCAGATCTACAACAAAGGAGTGTGTTTTCTTATGTCGAACACAACGGGACTGGATGTCAAAATCAAAGAAATGGCGGGGCGTATCCGCGAATTGCGCGAAATCGAAAATTATACGACCGCCGACATGGCGGGCTTTACGGGCATTTCCGAAAGCGAATACGCGGCTTGCGAAAACGGTGAGCGCGATTTGAACTTTGCTTTTATCTACCGTTGCGCCTTGGCGCTTCACGTCAACGTCACCGATATTATCGACGGTGACAGTCCGAAACTCAAATCCTATACGGTGACCCGCCGCGGCGAAGGACAGGAGATCGCCAATGCACACGGCATGACCTACTATAACCTTGCCTATGCGTTTCAAAACCGTATCGCCGAACCGCTGTACGTAAAAAGCACATACAGTGAAGAAGCGCAAACGCGTGACATGGAACTGACCACGCATACCGGTCAGGAATGTGACATCGTAATCGACGGTCGTTTGATGGTACAGGTCGGCGAACACCGTGAGATCTTGGGTCCCGGCGACAGCATTTATTACAACAGCGACACCCCCCACGGTATGCGTGCCGTCGACGGAAAAGACTGTCTTTTCTATGCCATCGTACTCAATCCGTCGGGCGAGCCGATTTCCGAGTTGACTCCCGAAACGGCGATCGAAGGCACCAACACACCCCGCAAAGACACCAAAGAACGCATTTATCAAAACTATATCGACGTTGTCGAAAACGAAAACGGCACACCGCTGTCGATCCGATTCAAAAATACCGAACATTTCAATTTCGCATTCGATCTGGTCGACGCTCTTGCCGCGCGCGAGCCGAACAAGTTTGCCATGTTGCATATTTCGAAAGACAAAACCGAACGTCGTTTTACTTTCGGCGATATGAAAAAACTTTCGAATCAATGCGCCAATTATTTCCGCATGCTCGGCATCGAAAAAGGTGACCGTGTCATGCTGGTATTGAAACGTCATTATCAATTCTGGATCGCTATGCTTGCACTCAATAAGATCGGCGCCGTGGCGATTCCCGCCGTCAATCAATTGCAATCGCACGACTTTTCTTACCGTTTCAAAGCGGCGGGCGTGAAAGCGATCGTCTGTACGTCCGACGGCGATACGGCTCACCAAGCCGAAGAAGCTTTCGCCGAATGTTCGGTCGATATCCGTTTGATCGTCGGCGAAAAGCGGGACGGTTGGCGCAACTTTGACGAAGAATACGTTCGTTGCAGCACGCATTACGACCGCCCCGACGACGCGGCGGGCGGCGATGACCTCATGCTTATGTTTTTCACGTCGGGCACAAGCGGTTATCCCAAACTCGCGGCACACAATTACAAATATGCCCTCGGCCATTTCCATACCGCCAAATATTGGCATACGGTCGACCCCGACGGTTTGCATTTCACCATTTCGGACACCGGTTGGGCAAAAGCCATGTGGGGAAAACTCTACGGTCAATGGTTGTGTGAAGCGGCAACATTCGTTTACGATTTCGATCGGTTTGACGCCGCCGACATTCTGCCCATGTTTGCCAAATATCATATCACGACCTTCTGTGCACCGCCGACCATGCTTCGCATGATGGTAAAGCAGGACATTTCCCAATACGACTTTTCGTCGGTTCGTCATATGACGACGGCGGGCGAAGCACTGAATCCCGAAGTATACCGTCAATTCGAAAAATCGACGGGCTTGCAGATTTTGGAAGGCTTCGGTCAATCCGAAAGCACCATGATCATCGGAAATTTGGTGGGCACGCCGCATAAGATCGGTTCGATGGGCAAACCCGCTCCCATCTACGAAGTGGAACTGCTTGATGCCGACGGCAATCCCGTCAAGGGCAGTGAGACCGGTGAAATTTGTATCAATGTAAAAAACGGCGCTCCCAACGGGTTGTTTGTCGGCTATTACGGCGACCCCGAAAAGACCGCCGAAGTATGGCACGACGGTTATTATCATACGGGCGATGCCGCATGGCGCGATGAGGACGGCTATTTTTGGTACGTCGGTCGCGTGGACGACGTTATCAAATCGTCGGGTTATCGAATCGGTCCGTTTGAAATCGAAAGCGTTATCATGGAATTGCCCTACGTTTTGGAATGCGGTGTTTCCGCCGCTCCCGACGAAGTACGCGGTCATGTTGTAAAAGCGAGCATCGTTCTCGTAAACGGCACCGAGCCGAGCGACGAATTGAAGAAAGAAATTCAAAATTACGTCAAAGAGCGCACCGCGCCCTATAAATATCCGCGAATCGTCGAATTCCGCGACAGTCTTCCCAAAACCGTCAGCGGCAAGATTCAGCGAAACAAACTGTAAGCCGACACGACCGTACGACACAGACCGATATTGTCAAAAAAGGACCGAAGCGCCGCTTCGATCCTTTTTGTTTGTCTTTTTTGTCGCCAAAGGCGACTATAACCGATAATTTCCACGTTACACGCAACTTCGATTCGCACAGACTCAAAAGCGAATTTCGTACAAATCGAATATACGCAGTTCTTTCGTTTGGAAAGTTATCGTTCCGTTTTCGTAGGTATAGGCGATCGTTTCGCCTTTTTCGGGCAGTGTGATCGCCGTCGGTGCCCGCTTGCTTTTCACCGTAACCGTAAAGGGCGGGAATGCTTTCGCCACATGCTTCACATTCAGTTCCGTACAGCACAGCGTCATGCAATCTTCTTCGCAAAACGCGACCGTTTCCACATTGGTTGTTATATGCCTCGCCGCGTTTATTAAAGCGGCTGTTAAACGTATTATATACTCTAACGTCCTCGACCGCTTCCGCGTCATTTCCGAAATACGGTTCGTAGGTTTTCGTTTCGGCAAATACTTTTTCCAATCGCTCATAAAGTTTTCCGTCCATCGTGCCGTCGGGATTGACGGCATCGATGACCAAGGTCGCGCCGTGGTGTGCCCCGTCAAGTAGACCGCCGCCCGCATAATCGCTCGCCGCATTGACTTCCGTGGCGCACCCGTGAAAATCGATATATACCGCGCTTGCAAAATTGTATTCGATCGAAACAGCGGGCATAACCTCCCGCGTTGCCTCGGTAACGAACGCCGTAAAATCGCCTATCCATTCGCGCCGCTTTTTCATGTGCAAAAGCCATCGCTCGTCGCTTGCGTCCGCGCATATCGGAATTTCACCGCCGATTTCGGCGCGCCAGCGCTTCTTGCACGCTTCACACAGACAAATATGCGGTCAAAAAGGCATATCGTAAAACATGCCTTCCACCGTGAAAAAGTCGGCAATCTGTTCTTTTACGAACGCACGATACTCGATGTTGTTCGGGCAACAAAGTCCGTTGCGACAAACGACGGCAGAGGGGTTTTCCGCATGTGCCCGCGCACTTGCATCACGTTGCGAACTGCCGTTTGCTTCCACCATGCGCCAAGTGGGGTGCGCATCATGGGCGCGGTTATTGTAGATCAAGCTGTAATAGCCCGTCACCGTCATGCCGTTTTCATGCAAAAGATCGGCAAGTTTTCTCATGATATCCTCTTTGCCGCGAAACGCGCGATGCATCTCGCCCGAACGAGTCGGATAATAGCAAAGCCCCACATGCGACTGAAAATACAGCATGGCATTGTCGATTCTCGCCTTTTTCAGATTTTCGCAATATTCCTCGGACGAAAAAGTCGACAGAAATTCCTCGTTCCAATCTTCTATACGCATATCACATAAATGCCGACGGTAACTTGTTTTATATCACATAACGATCCCCTTGTTTGCTTTTTTCGAGAAGCACTTACAAAGCTACTTCTTTTCAACTGTCCCTACGTTGCGCAAAAACGTTTCGACGGCAAAACCGATTTTCTCGGAGTGACCGCCGTCGCGCTTTTACGCTTTTCGCCGAAATCAGTCGAAATAAACCGGCTTTCCGGTCTTGGAGGACGTGTAGATAGCTTCCAAAATTTCCGAAACAACGCATGCCTGTTCGGGACGAACAACGGGATCGGTATCATCGATAACCGCATCCAACCAGCGGCGCGCTTCGGTAACCGTGCTTCCTTCGTTATCCCCGACAAAAAAGTCCACGCCGCCCGCTGTCGTATCCACATCGGTGGTAATGCAACGGCCGTATTTTACTTCGTTGGTCTTGAGTTTCCCGCCGATGAGCGAAAGTCCCGCGCGACTGCCGCACAAGCGCAAACTGCCCGCGTCGCGCACTTCGTCGGTATTGAGCGCCCAAGCGGTTTCGAGCATAATCGTCGCGCCGTTTTTCATGCGAATGAAGGCGCACGCCGATTCTTCGAGCGGATTGTCGCTCACGCCGTTATCGCCCCATGCGTTGCCCGCTTCGGGATGTTCGAGCTTCTTGTGCGTCTTGCCGACCACCAATTCGGGCTCGTAGTTGTTCATGAGATACAAGGTAAGATCGAGCGAATGGGTCGCAATGTCGATGATCGGACCGCCGCCCTGTTCTTCCTCATTGAGGAATACACCCCAGTTGGGCGTACCGCGACGACGAACAGCATAGGAATTGGCATAATAGATCTCGCCAAGGTTCCCCTCGTCGATATACGCTTTTGCGTAGATCGCTTCTGCCGATGCACGGCTTTGGTAGCCGATCGTCAGCTTCTTGCCGGTAGCTTTCGCGGCATCGACCATACGATGCGCATCAGCGGCTGTCTTTGCCATCGGCTTTTCGCACATAACGTGCTTGCCTGCATACAACGCATCGATCGAAATGTCGGCATGCTCACGATTCGGCGTGCAAACGTGTACCACTTCGATATTCGGGTCTTTGAGCAATTCTTTGTAATCGGTATACACCTTGGCATCGGGCGTACCGAATTCTTTTGCCGCCTTTTCGGCGCGTTCGGGAATCAAATCGCAAAACGCCACCATTTTGGCATACGGCAATTGCTTGAGCGACGGCATGTGCTTACCGTTCGCAATTCCGCCGCAACCGATGATTCCGATTCTGACGTTTCTTCTTTCTTTTTGCATAAAAAAGAACCTCCTTTGAATGTCCCCGCAAGAACGCAGGAAAAAATCTGTTGTTCACAAATTCATTGTAGCATTGCCCTTTTGAATTTGCTATAATAAATCTATCAAAAAGTATCGGAAATCTATTTTCCGAAAAAGGATCTCGTATGGAAAATTATTATGTCGAAACGCCGTCTCCCCTCTTGCGCCGACAGCAAGCGACACTGGTTTTCGGCGCGCCCGGTGTCAATCCGCACCGTCACCCAGCCGTCGAACTGTTGTATTTTTCGAAAGGACTCTATCGCGTCGACGTCGGCGGACAAAGTTTTACGGCACACGAAGGCTCGCTTGCGCTTTTTCGCGGCAACAGCGTGCATGCGGTCGCGCCGCTTTCGGACGATGCGCTCGGCTATTATGTTTTCATGATTCAACCGTCGCTGGTTTTTTCCGTTTTTTCGGGTGTAGGCAGTGCTTATCCGATGCTGTACTTAACCCCTCGTTTTTCTCAAAGGGCGTTTTTTCCGCCGAAACGCTTTCGGAAGAGA
>CAYNXA010000003.1:0-20820 GCA_964401015.1 uncultured Oscillospiraceae bacterium | reverse complement strand
CCTCTAATTATAAGGTTTTCCTAACTTGTCCCTATTGTACCTCAACCATAGCATAGAATTCGAAAAAATTCAACCGCATTTTTCGCTTTCGTACAAAATACCTATTGAATAATTATGCAAACTGTGATATGATATTTGTATAAATTACGAAACGAGGAAATTCGCTATGAATAAAATGTGGGCGGGACGCTTTTCGAAAACGCTTGACGCGCGAGCGGACGATTTCAATTCGTCGATTGCGGTCGACCGACGTATGTATCGCCAAGATATCACCGGTTCGATGGCGCATGCCGCCATGCTCGGAAAACAAGGCATTATTTCGGAGTCCGAAGCCGAAACGCTGATTGCGGGACTTTCGGACATTCTCGCCGATATCGACGAAGGAAAACTTTCGATCGACCCGAACGCCGAGGACATTCATATGTTTGTCGAACAGGTGCTCACCGAACGTTTGGGCGATATCGGGAAAAAACTTCACACCGCCCGCAGCCGAAACGATCAGGTTGCCGTGGATATTCGCCTGTATCTGCGCGATGAATCGGTCGAAGTGATAAAAGGTCTGCGCGAACTGATCGACTCGATTCTTTCGCAAGCGCGCGCCCATACCGACACCATTATGCCGGGCTATACCCATTTGCAGCGCGCCCAACCGATCACCTTTGCGCATCAGCTTCTCGCTTACGGTATGATGTTTTCGCGCGATATTTCGCGCGTGAGCGACGCCGTAAAGCGCATGAACGTTTCGCCTCTCGGTTCTTGTGCGCTGGCAGGCACCACGTATCCGACCGACCGCGCTTTCGAAGCCGAGAAGCTTTTCTTCGACGATTATACGCGCAACAGTATCGACGGCGTGTCCGACCGTGACTTTTGCATCGAACTTGCCGCCGCTTTTTCGACCATCATGATGCACCTTTCGCGCTTTTCCGAAGAAATCATTCTTTGGTCGTCGTGGGAATTCAAATTTGTCGAATTGGACGATTCGTTTACTACCGGTTCGAGTATTATGCCGCAAAAGAAAAATTCGGATATGGCAGAGCTGGTACGCGGCAAGACCGGTCGCGTTTACGGCGATCTGATTACCCTTTTGACCATGCTCAAAGGCTTGCCGCTTGCCTATAACAAAGACATGCAAGAGGACAAAGAAGCGATTTTCGACAGTTTGGATACGGTAAAAGCTTGCCTCGACATTTTTGCGCCCATGATCCGCACCATGCGTGTGTTGCCCGAAAATATGTACAACGCGGCGGGCAAAGGCTTTATCAACGCCACCGACCTTGCCGATTATCTGACCAAAAAAGGTATGCCGTTCCGCACCGCTTACAAGACCGTCGGGGAATTGGTTGCCGAATGTATCGCGAAGAACACCGTTTTGGATAAACTTTCGCTTGCCGAATATCGCGCGCACAGCGACCTGTTCGAAGATGACCTGTACGAAGAAATTTCGCTGAATACTTGCGTCGAAAAACGCATTTCGGCGGGCGGAACGGGCAAAGTGTCGGTGCTTAACCAGATTCGTTATCTCGAAGTGGTGATCGCACAGCCGTATTTTGTCGAAAATTTCCGAAAAATCTAACATAAATTCCGAAAATGTATCGGCTTTGCGGAACGAAATGCGGTTGTTTTTCGTCTTTATATTATCCGTTTTTCCCTCCGTTCTCGGAAAAACACGAATCTTTTTTTACCTTACGGAAAGGAACTGTACTTATGAGCAAGATCACCGTCTCTTCGGTTCGCAAAGTCATTCAAATCGTTTGCCTTTCCATCGTCGGGCTTATCCTTTTGGGCGCATTGAGCTTTTATGTTCTCATCGTGTCGGGTCTCTTCCCGAAATTGCAATCACTCTGGGTCTGCACGGCGATGACGACACTCAGTCATAAATATCTCGCCACATGGTTTATCCCCGAAGCGACCATCGAACGTATTCTGGAAGAAAACTACGTCGACGATTCGGGCTATGCCACCGATATTGACGAGATCGACATCGGCAGAAAAGACGATATTCCCGACGATGAAACGGAAGAAGAACCAGAAGAAACGGTCGACCCCTATCTCGAAGAAGGCTATACGCTTTTGGAGGACGGGCTGTATTTGAAAGATGTTTCGGGTGACAATTGGAAAGGCTATCTTATGCTGATTCCCGACCCGTCACGCGTAAAACTTGCCGATACGAAAAATCAATACGTTTGCGGGCAAAAAGTGATGACCATGATCGAAAACGAGGGCGCTGTTGCCGGCATTAACGGCGGCGGCTTTGTCGACGGTCCGAATTACGATTCCAACGGAGGTACACCCGCGGGACTGGTCATTACCGACGGAAAACTTATTTCGCCGAGCGACTCGTCTTCGGCGGCGAACAATACGTACAGCATGATCGGACTGAATTCCGACGGTGTACTGGTGCTTCGTCATTGCACGGCAAACTGGGCACTGGAAAACGATATCGTCAGCGCCGTCTCTTTCAATCCTTTTATCATTGTAAACGGCGAGGGCGTCATCAAAAACGGCACAGGCGGTTGGGGTATCGCTCCGCGCACCGCAATCGGTCAGCGCAAGACCGGCGAGATCCTGTTCCTTGTTATCGACGGGCGACAGATCGGATACAGCATCGGTTGCGACCTTTTGCCGCTTCAGGAAACCTTACTTGCCGAAAACTGTGTCAACGCCGCCATGATGGACGGTGGAAGTTCAACGGTCATGATCTACAACAAAGAATTTGTCAACAAACCGAGCCTCGGCTTCGAACGCTATATCAACAACTGTTGGGTGGTTATGCCCAAAAGCGGTAACTGACCGACACCCCTCCCTTATAAAAAAAGACAGTCTTTTCATCAAAGGCTGTCTTTCGGCATTTTCCCCTGTTGCAAACTTTTCGAACCGCCGCCTATTTGCGGACGCGTCGAAAGCACGTACTTTCGGGTTGCCACTATCAAAAATCATGTAAAGGACAATCGAAAATTCTATGAAAACCGGCATTAAATCCACTTTTTTTCTTTTCACCGCCGCCATTGTATGGGGCTTTGCTTTTGTCGCACAAAAATTCGGTGCTGAAAGTGTAACACCGATCTATTTCAACGCCGTGCGCTTTTTGATCGGCGCCCTCACCTTACTGCCCGTCGTCCTTCTTTTCGAACGTGAGCCAAAAGACCGCGAAAAACTTCGTCGGACGATTCGGGCGGGCGCAATTTGTGCTTTCTTCCTGTCGACCGCGTCGGTTCTTCAGCAATACGGAATCGGTGCCGTCGGCGCGGGAAAATGTGCTTTTATCACTTCGTTGTACAGCGCCTTTGTGCCGATTGCCTGTTTTGTCCTCTTTCGTCACAAAACCGCGCTCAATGTTTGGGTCGGTGCGGCGCTTGCTATTTTCGGCGTGTTTCTTTTGAGTATGGGCGATCGTTTCACGATTACCGCCGCCGATTTAATTCTGTACGCAAGCGTGTTTTTGTGGACCGGACACGTGATTTCGGTCGACCGATTGGTTCCGAACGTAAGCCCTTTGAAATTTGCTTTCTTTCAAGCGCTGTTCGTTTCGCTGTACCAGTTTATTCTCGCGTTTCTCACCCGCCCCGTTACGGCAATTTTGGCAAATGTTTTCCCGTCGATCGACTTTTCGGCGTACGTCGAAACACTCACTCTTTCGGGCGTTCTCGACGCGCTGATTCCGCTTCTTTATTGCGGTATGTGCTCGACGGCAATCGCCTATACCTGCCAAATTCTCGGTCAAAAAGGAGCGGACCCGACTTTTGCCACCATCGTTTTGTCGACCGAATCGGTATTCGGCGTTTTGGGCGGTGTTCTCTTGGGCGACGAAACACTGTCCCCCAAAGGGGTGCTCGGTTGTGTGCTCGCTTTTGCGGGTGTGGTGATTTCGCAACTGGATCTTTCAAGATTTCATCGCAAGAGCAAAACCTCCGCGCAACAATAGAAAAACGCTTTTGTATGGCAGGGTGCGTTCCGAAAAACAAATCGATTCCGTAAAGAAAGCCGAGCGTTCGCTCGGCTTTCTTTGTTATATAGGGCTATTCCGATTTATATTCGGACAGGTTCGGTCATTTTTTATTTTACCGTAATCTTCATTACGTGACCGGTGCCGTACGCATTCGCCGTCAAAATATATTGCGGGATATCCTGTTCGACAACATTTCCGTTTTCGTCGGTGTAGCTGCCCTTGATGGCGGTATGATAGTCGCCGTGATAGTGTCCGCAGAATATGCCGCGAATCACATCGGCATTGTTGCGAATCAAATCATACACTTCCAAAGTCGCGCCTGCCGTGCCGTCTTTTCCGTAACAGCTGTCGTCGAAACTTTGTGTCGTGCCGTCGGCGGCAAACGGAAGCAACGGATGAATTTCATGGTCATCGGGATTGTGTGTGCAGAGCGGTTCGTGTTCGAAAATCAGGATAACCAAGTTTTCCTCGCGCGCTTTTTGAATATCGGCGGCAAGTTTTTCAATCTGTTCTTCCCAATAACCGCCGTTGGCATTATCCAATACGACGCACATTGCCTTGTTCTTGACAACTTTCGAGGCATAGCGCGTGTCGTTGGGCCAAAATTCGCGCAGAATATCCATGCGCGATTCAAAGGTCGTCGGGTCGGCAACCTTTCCTTGCATAACGCGCGTGGTATCGTGACCGCCGAGGCATGCCAACAAATCGGTATCCTTGCGGAAGAGATTCTTTACCGTCAACTCTTTACAGCCGTACGAGAGATAGTCAAGAATATCACCGGTAATAACGGTCTGGTCGGAATAGCGCGCATATTCCATGGCGCGAACCGCATTCGGTTGAGAAGAACCGCCCGCAAGCCATGTACGGTATTCTTTGGTACTCATGATCGACGGATTCGCTTCGGCGAGATCGTATTCGTTGATATAGTTAAAATGCGTATCGGAAATTTGCACGATCTCCACCGGATCGGCGTCGGGATTGCGGCCTTCGATCACCGTTTCGCGAATATACAAACCGCCCACTTTTCCGTATACATAATCGTCGAGGTTATCGGCATCGCCGCTGTACACGCGCGGATTTCGAATATAACGAGCTTCTTCTTTGATCGATTCAAGGGTAGCGGAAAGGGTTGCTTTTTGTTCGGCGGTAATGTCGGGTGCGACAAGACACGCCGTCGCGGTCTTGTAGACGTGATTTGCCATCGTTTCGGTCAGAGTCGACGAAGAATCGTCCATCAACACCTTTACGTAAGCGTCAAGCGTTTCTCCGCTTGCGACAGTCGTCGCTTCTCCGCTCGCCGTCCAAGCAACATTCTTTTCACCGACGGCAGCCAAAATTCGATCTTTTGCCCACGTATCGGAAATATCCGAGAAAGTCGCCTCGCCCGCGCCGGTCGGATTTCTGCCCAAGAAGCGGTTTATTACCGTTACAACCTCGGCACGCGTTATCGTATTGTCGGGGCGGAAACTGCCGTCGGCATAACCGGCAACGTAGCCGTTGGCAAGGGCAAAATAGATAGCGCCGTCGTGCGGATTGTTATAATTCACGTCGGAAAATTCGTTGTGATTTTCCGCGTTGGCAATATTTGCCAAAATGTTTTGGCAAAGTTTGGCAAAATCCGCGTACGTCGGGTCGGCATCGATATATGAATCGATATTGTAGATCAGTTGTACAAATTCGCCGCGGGTAATCGGGTCGTTGGGACGAGCGTCGCCGCCCTCTTCGGCAACTTTATGCAAAAAGCCGCATTTTTCGAAAAAGGCGATATAATTGTAATACCATGCGTCGGGCGAAAGATCGGTAAACGTACTTTCGAATTTGCCGTTTTTGATAAGATCTTCGTCACAGATCACGCGCGTCAAGAGCGTAATCACTTCGGCACGGGTCATTTTACCGTCGGGCCGGAAGGTGCCGTCCGCATAACCGGCAACAAAGCTTGCATCCTCACGCAGTTCGATTGCAAGTGCCGAGGCGATCGTCGCTTCGTACTTGCCGTTTTCCAAAGCGAAAACGCCGTTTTCGTCGGGCGTCAAAACACTTCCGTCCGCCAAAGTCAGCGACTTTGCAAGACAGCCGAACGAGTCGTGACAAATAACGCCGACAAGCTTTCCGTCCTCATAAACCGCCTCGGCTGTACCGCCGTTCAAACGCAAAATTTGGTCGTAATCGGCTTTTTCGTCGACCGCCACGTCGGGAACGTCCGAAAGAAAATAGGTAACGCCCGCCGCACTCTTACCGTCGCCGCCTTTTCCGATCGAAGCAATTTCGGTTCGGTAGGCTTCGATGCGAGCCGTGCCGTCGAACGATGCGTTTTTGCCGTAGGCGCCGACGCAGACCGTATCGACCGAACCGCCCGAAAGGGTCACGTGAATCGTGCCGTTCATATTGCCGTCGACCGCGCCGATATACAGTGTTCCGATCGTGCAATCTTCGATAATTGCCGTCACGTCACCGTCCATCGTGCCGCCGAACGAACCGAGATAAAGCGTATCGATCGCGGTATCCGAAAGAAGAATTTCGGCATCAGCTTGCACCTTGTCGGATGAAGCGGCGATCACACCGTAATGCCCGCCCGCAATATCGAAGCGGTAGGACTCTTGCGCGGCGTTGCCGCTGTACAGGTTCACATACGGCTTATAACTGCGCTCACCCGTTTTGTAATCGGGAATGGTATAGTATACGTCGGTATCGGCGTCCGCCGTGAAATCGTGTCCGTTCATAATAAGCTTTGCGTCCTCGGCAAATTCAAACGAAAGATTCGAAAAATGCAGATCGCTTTGCGCCGTTACCGTTTCGCTTTCAAAGGCAAGTACACTTGCCGTCGTCTTTTGCCCGAAGCCGCAAAAAGCCATCGATCGACCGCCGCCGATCTTGTCGGCGGAATAGGTTGACGTGCCGTTGAAAATAAGCTTACCGCCGTCGGGCAACGCCGCCAGTCCCTCGTCGAACGACTTAAATGCCGTATACACTTTGCCCCCGTACGACATACGGCCGAACGATGAAACAAACACGGTCGAAACGCCGTCGACGAGCTCCGCCGTCGCCTCGGCGGCACCGATCGGTGCGACCGTGCTTGCGGCAAGCAAGAGGCTGAGTACCGACGTCATGCCGCGCAAAAATTTCTTTTTCATAAAAAGTCTCCTCTCTTTTTTCGAAGAACCGAACCGATTCGGTTCGGTTCTTTCCGCACGTTCTGACAGGTCAGCGATTCGGCGTTCGTCTTGCGTGCGGTCGGGTTTTCCTTGTCCTCACGGACTGCGAAAACACCCGAAGTTTCCTATATATATTACCATATTCTTGTGCGAATTGCAACCGATTTTCGTTGATTTTTCGCGATTTATTATAAGTTTTGCCGACTCTTTTGCCGATTGGTTCTTTTTTCGCCGTGTTTTTTTGCGCGTAAGAAAGATACCGATTCGGAACTTTGTGAATCTCGTGCGAAGTTTTTCTTTTTCGCCGATTTTTTTCGGTTCTTTTAACAATTTTTGCCTAAAAATTACACAATTTTCATGTATACTATATAGGTGCAAAGGGAAATTTCGCCCTTGCACTTGTTTGCCGTTCTACCGACAGCCCGCCCGAATCGGTCGATTTCCGACCTCGGACGATCGAACCCTTGCCGAACGCGATGCAAGCGATTCGAACGCCGCGCGGCGACTGAAGAAAGGATTCCATCATGTATCAAATCGGCGACGTGGTCATGTACCGTGGCACCGGCGTATGTAAGATCACCGACATCGTCAAGCAAAAATTCATGCGCGACGAAGAAAAGACCTATTACGTTCTCCGCGGCGTATACGACACGACCGACACAACCGACACGACGATCTATTGCCCGATCGACAAAGATTCCGAGCATCTGCGCGGGCTGTATACCGAAGCGGCACTTCGGGAAATCATTCACACCGCACCCGACCGACCGTCGGTTTGGGTCGAAAACGCAACACTTCGCAAAAAGAACTTTTCCGCTCTTTTGAAAGAGGACGACCCGATAACCGTTCTTCGTATGCTTATGGACATTTATCGCCAAAAAGAGCAAAAAGAATCGGTCGGCAAGCGACTGCACGTCAACGACGAGCGAATTTTGCAAGAAGCGGGGCGCGCCTGGCATCAAGAGATCGCCTGTTCTCTCGGCATTTCACCCGACGACGCCGTATCGTTTGTCGAGCGGGAACTCGGCATCGTAAAGGCATAACGCGAAACCGTTTTTTCATCGATAACGTACCGCTTGTCGCAAACCGCTGCATTTTTATTTCAGGGGGATAGTCCTATGAATATTTCTTATGACATTCATGCACACACGCACCTTTCGCTGTGTGCCGACCAAACCGCAACAATAGAAAGCTACTTGCGTTCTGCCGAACGAAACGGTCTTTCGCTCATCGGTATTGCCGACCATATGTGGGATCCCGCCGTACCGTATGCCGAAAGTATGTATCACTGCGCCGCCGGCGGCGACGCGGTAACCGATTGGTATTACAAGACACAGACGATCGAACGTTGCGAAACCATCAAAGCCGAATTGCCGAAAGATTCGAAAAAAACGATCTTCCTCTTCGGCGGCGAAGTGGACTATTGTCCCGGTGTCGGTGCGGCAATCACCGTCGAAAACGCGCGAAAACTCGACTTTATGATCGTCCCCAATTCGCACACCCACATGATCATGGACAAAGCTTGCTACGAGCCTTATTCGAAGCACGCCGACTTTATGCTGAAAGCAACCATGGAAATTTGCACGGCTCCGACGGCAGAATACGTGACGTCGCTGGCACATCCTTTCGACGCGGTCTGCTGTCCGTATGACGTGAATTTTATTATCGATCTTATCACCGACGCGCAGTTGAACGAAGTCTTTTCCGCCGCGGCGGAAAAACACATTGCCGCCGAGATCAACGCCGCGTCGTTTGCCAAATTCCAAAACGAAACCGACATTCGCAACAGCGGACTTTTCCGCGTGCTTGCCGCCGCAAAGTCGGCAGGTTGTCGCTTTACGTTCGGTTCCGACTGCCATTCGGACGGCGGGCAAAACATTATTCAAAACTGTGCGACGGTCGCTGCCTTGTTGGAGCTTTCCGAAAAAGATATCGTTTCGGTCGAAGATTTGCTTGAAAGTGCCGCAAAACGCGCCTAAAGCCGTACGCAAGTGGAGTTCGCTTCGCATTGAAATAAAAAAATAAAAAGAAGAACCCTTTTCGGCAGGGTTCTTCTTTGTTTTACAGCCGCCAATCTCGGTTATGCCCATACCATAAACAGCGTGCCCGCCGCAATCAGCACGCAACCGATCAGCGATTTCGGCGTAAAGCGCTCATGTAAAAAGACGAACGACAAAATCAACGTCAAAAAGACCGACAATTTATCAATAGGGACGACCTTGGACGCGTCACCCATTTGCAACGCTTTGTAGTAGCACAGCCACGATGCACCGGTCGCAAGCCCCGACGAAATCAGAAACAGCCAGCTTTTCTTGCCGATTTCGAACACGCCGTTTTGCGCGCCGGTCAAGAATACCATACCCCACGCCATGATCAAAACGACACCGGTACGCAGAGCGGTCGCGAGATTGGAATTGACTCCCTCAATGCCGATCTTTGCCAAAATCGACGTCAACGCCGCAAAAATTGCCGACAGCAATGCCAACACAAACCACATGATTTTCGCCTCGAAATGCAAATTGAGAAACTGATGCTTCCGTACCGTATCCTCTTTATATAGTGTAGCACGCGCGATCGATTCTGTCAAGGTTTTTGTTTCTCGGAAAATGGCACAAAATTCGTTTTTTCGGGAAACTTTTTTTGTTTTTTTACGTCCTACGACACGGAAGCCCTTACACAGGTTTTCCGAAAAGAGAAACAAAGAGGAAAGGGAACGTATCATGAAAAAAATCTTCATTCGTTTTGTCGACACAGTATTTGGCACATTTCTTCTTTTCGGACTTTCCGCAAACGTTTCGGCAGCGGTCGGCGATGTCATCGAGCACGTATATTCGACGGACATTCGCACGTGTATCGACGGCATTTGGGTAAACTCCTACAACATCGGCGAAAAAACGGCAATCATCGTCGAAGATTTGGCGCATGTCAACTATTACGACGACATTCGAACTTTGATAATCGACTCGGAATTCAGAGGATTCGAAAGTCCTGAGGAAACCGGCGATTTTCCCAAAGAAATCGGGCATGTGCTCGGTAACATTTACGAAACCGATATTCGAACCTATTACAAAGCCGCCGAGCTCCCTTGCTTTTCGTTGGGCGGGAAAATGGCGGTCTGTGTCGAGGATTTCGCGACGTTTTGGATGAAAAGCGTCTGAACGCCTATTTCGATGTCGATTCTTCCACCGTCACATTCGAAAGCGACCCGATTTCTTACGGTTTGGTACGTTTCGACGGGACTGCCAAAGCCGGACAGATATTTACGTATAACGGCACGCCGATCTGTCGCGTCATTGAACACGACAATTACAGAGTGATAACACGCGAGGACGGCAGTCATTTTGTGGATAAGAGCTATACGCACCAACATTTCTATTATAACGAAACGGGTCTTGCCCGCCGAGCATTGTGCAACTTTGAAGCGGTTTAGCCTACGTATGAAGAAAATCTCGCGCATTATGACTACAATGACCCTTCTTGGATGATGAGCTTGGAGGACAGCTTCGAAACCGACGAATACGGTCTTTATTATTTCTTTCAATCAAACGCACACGGTGGAAAAGAAATACTGCTGAAATTTCTCAAGCCGTACGGCGATGCGATCAATTACAGCGCCCAATTCGAATATAGCCCACCTTACTACACCATGCGGCTCGAAAAAATCCGAATCGACCGCGAAAACGAAGCCGTTACGCTGAAATATGCGGGCAATTATTACCGCATCGACCTGAAAACCGACGAGTTCACTCAAATCGAACAACCAAACCCCGAAGATATATAAAGCGTATCCACCGCGCCGATAAGATTCAAATTGAACCGAAAAGTCATTCGCACGGCGGGAACGGCGGCGACAAGTCGCAAAAAGGCGGTGGGAATTTTCCCGCCGCCTTTTCTTTCTGCTGTTTACTGTTCTATGTCGTTTTACGAATCGGTCGTTTTACAGAACGATTGCGTTATCCAAAATTCGTTCTACCAACTTAACGCTTGCCGTCGAGCTTTCAGGGGTTACGGCTTGCGGCTGTACACCCTTTTCGACACAATCGATAAAGTAGCGAATTTCGGCGGCATAACCGTCGGCATTCGACAGGTTGATACCCGTATCGGCGCTGATCTCGCCTTTTTCCAATTCGACGATCTCGCCGTTTTTGCGAATTGTTTCGCCGTCAAATTCCAAAGAGCCGTGTTCGAAGATCGCGCGGAACTGTGCCTTGAACGGAATGTCGTAATTGTGCCACGAGCCTTCCGCCGATACGGCGCAATTGTCGTAAACAAGCTCGGATACGATGAAATCGTCATCGTTCTTCATCTTGTAATACGTACCGTGTACGTCTTTCGGCTGACCGAGAACATACTGAATGAAATCCAAATCGTGGATCGACAAATCGAAAGGCGTTCCGCCGCTGCGCTTCACATCGCGCATCCAATCATCCCAGCTCCAGCGCGGGATAGATGACAGGCGCTTCATATCCAAACGAACAAGCTTTCCGAGCTCGCACGAATCGATAACGCTCTTTAAGTAGATATAGTTGTTCATAAAGCGAACCACGTGTGCCGTCATGAAGAAGCGATCGGCTTTTTTCGCCGCCGCGATCACCGCTTCGCAATCTTCCGACGAAAGGCTCATCGGCTTTTCGCACAATACATGAAAGCCTTTTTCAAGAGCCTTTACGCTCATTTCACGATGAAGATAACTCGGCGTACAAATATCGATGATGTCGACCTTTTCGTTTGCGAGCATTTCGTCGTAATCGGCATAAATGCGAACCGATTCATCGGCAACCTTTTCTTTCGCCATGTCAACACGCACGTCGCATACCGCAACTACCTGTGCGGTTTCGATATTCTTGTAGCAATTGAAATGGCAACCGCCCATGCCGCCGATGCCGACCAATGCAACCTTTTTCATACTGTTTTCCTCTTTTCTTTTTATGTTTTGTTTTTTTCCCGTTCGTTTTTGTTTTCGATATTCGAACGAAACGAACTTGATTTTTCGTTTTTGGATTATCCGTAATTCTTGCGTTTTGCGTATTCGTAAAAGCGCCTTTGGGTCAAATCAACTGTTCCAGCAATTCTTTGCCCGCCAAAATGTCCTTCGTTTGCTCATCACCGCTGATCTCGCGCTCAATGGTAAGCGGACCGTCGTAGCCGATTTCCTTTAATTTTTGAACGAACGCGGGGAAATTCACCTTACCCTTGCCGAGCGGCGTTTCGCAACCGAGGTTATGCCCGTCGGTCGGATAATTGCCGTCTTTCGCATGGATATCGCGCACATATTCGCCGAAAACGTCCAATGCGTCGATGGGGTTTGCCTTGCCGTAGAGAATCAAATTGGCGGGATCCAAATTGATACCTAGATTATCGGTGCCTACGTCTTGAATCACGCGTTTCAGGGTCACGGGGGTTTCTTGACCGGTTTCAAACAGGAAATATTGTCCGTTCGCCTTAACATGTGCGGCTACCGTTCGAATCGCAGACACCACTTCGTGATACTCGGTGCTTGCGGGATTTTCCGGCAAAAAGCCGACATGCGTCGCGATCTGTTCGATGCCGAGACGTTTCGCAAAATCCGAACCGTGCATAAGTTCTTTCATGCGTTCGAATCGATAAGCGGTCGGCACAAGTCCGAGTGTCAACGGACCGTCGTAGAAATTCCATACCTGCGGACCGCTCCAGCCGCACCAAAAGGTCGAAACGGTTATGCCGTATTTTTCGCGGCACGCATTCACGGTCGCGGCAACCTCTTCGGTCATAAGCGACCCGTCCCAACAATTCAGCTGACAGCTTTTTAAGCCGAAATCGTGTACTTGTTTGAATTTTTCTTCGATCGTATCTTTGTTGTCCAACATGATCAAAACGCCGATCGTCATAGAAAATCCTCCTTACGGTAAATAAACTCGATAAAAAGCGTCGTGTTCTTGACTTTTCACCACTTTTATTATAAACTATACGCAGAGAAAAATCAAGAAACGGTTTTGCCGTATATTTGCACAATTTTGATATTGAAAGGCAAATTTTATGAACGACATCCAACTTTACGAAGATATCGTCGAACTTAAAAGCACGTTTCCGGTAAAAGTGCGCACCTATCGCGCGCAATCCATTCCCGCCCATTGGCACGAGCACATCGAACTTTTGTATCTTTTGTCGGGCAATACGACCTTTGTCTGCAACGCCAAAGGTATTGCGGTAGGACGAGGCGACCTTGTGGTCGTAAACAGCGGGGAACTCCATTATTTCGAAAGTGAAACCGAAATCGAATACGTTTGTATCATCATTGAGGCTTCTCTGCTGACCGACGCGGGGTGCGGGAACGTCTTGTTGCAATCGAGAATTCCGCCCGACGCGACGATAAGCTCCTACGTGCGCACCCTTGTACAAAACGCCGAATCGCCTCATACCGCCTCGGAACTTGTGTTAAAAGGCACCGCCTGTCTGCTTATTGCCCATCTCATCGAATGTTATACCGCCGAAAAACTCCTGCCAAACGAATACGATCTGCGCCTTTCGCGCATGAAAAAGACAAACGCATTGCTTGATTTTATGCACGAAAACTACAATCGTTCTTTAACGACCGCTTCGCTTGCCGAAGCATATCATTTCAGTGAAAGTCATCTTTGCCGCCTTTTCAAAGCGGCAACCGGCAAAACGGTTACCCAATATCTCAATCAAATTCGAATCGAAAAGGCGGCGGTTTTGCTGAAAAACACCGACGAGAATGTGTCCGGCATTTCCCAAAGCGTCGGTTTCGAAAGCCTGAATTATTTTGACCGCGTATTTCACAAGCGCTTCGGCTGTTCGCCCGTCGAATATAAGCGCAACTTCCGCGCGTCCGATGGAAGCATGGATGACTGAATTTTCCTCCATGCAGAAGGGAGCAAGCACCGTAAACGCAGAAACGAAAGTATTTTTCCGCCTGTTTTATCACATACCAAAAGGGAGCCGAACGGCTCCCTTTTTCTTCATATTCGCCCCGAAAGCGGGAAGCGCTATTATTCGCACTCTGCCTTTCGGCAAAGCGGATTTTCCTCAATGGAAGGATTTTTTCAGCTTTTCGAAAAACGATTCGCGTTTGGCGCTGTTTTTCCCTTCGAGGGATTCGTCGAACGCGCGAAGCAAATCGATCTGCTTCTGCGACAAATTCTTCGGGACTTCGACCGAAACGGTGAAATTGAGCTTTCCTTTCCCCTTACCGTTTAAGAATTGGATACCCTTGTCTTTGATGGTAAAGGTCACGCCGGTTTGCGTTCCGGCTGGAATTTCGTATTCGAAATCGCCCTCCAAAGTCGGAACGTGGATCTTTGCGCCGAGTGCCGCTTCGGCATAGGAAATCGGCACTTCACAATACAGATCGAATCCGTTGCGGTGGAAAAATTCATGATTGCGCACGGTAACGGTGATAAACAAATCGCCCGCCGGACCGCCGTTGCGCCCCGCATTTCCGTAGCCGCTGCGTTTAATGGTCTGACCGTCGGCAATGCCGGCGGGAATATTGACCTCGGTATTGCAATTTTTGCGTACCAATCCGTTGCCACCGCACGTTTTGCACGGATTTTTGATAATAGTGCCTTTACCGTTACAAGCACTGCAAGGACGAGACGATTGCATCATGCCGAAAGGCGTACGAGTCTGTACCCGCACCTGACCGGCACCCTTACAGGTCGAACAGGTTTCGGGCGAAGAACCTTTTTCGGCGCCACTGCCGCCGCATGCTTCACACGCGTCGATACGACTGTACGATATCGACTTTTTACAGCCGAATGCCGCCTCCTCAAAGGTCAGCGTCAGGCGCACTTCGACATCCGAACCGCGTTGCGGAGCATTACGACGCGACGACGAACCCGAGCCGCCGCCACTGCCGAAAAAGCTCGAAAAAATGTCGCCGATATCGCCGAAATCCGCACCGCCGAAGCCGCCGCCAAATCCGAATCCGCCCGCGTCGGCACCCATATTCGGGTCGACGCCCGCATGACCGTAAGCGTCGTAACGTGCTTTTTTGTCGCTGTCCGACAAAATTTCGTACGCTTCGTTTACTTCCTTGAAGTTTTTCTCGGCTTGCGCGTCGCCGGGATTCAAGTCGGGATGATATTTCTTCGCAAGCTTTCTGTATGCTTTTTTGATCTCGTCGTCACTCGCGCCTTTTTGGAGTCCGAGGACTTCGTAATAATCTCTTTTATCTGCCATGTACGTACCTGCTATCTTCGTTCATTTGGTCCTATGATCCTATGGTCATGGATTTTTCGGTCACTTATTGCCGATAATTTGCGGCAATCGTTTCTGCCGCAAAGTCCGGACGGGTTTCGTCCGGACTGCACGAAAATTCAATTAGTTTTTGTCTTCGAAATCGGCGTTGATGGTACCGTCATCGTTCTGTGTGCCGGTTTCGGTGCCTGCACCCGCATCGCCCGCTTGTGCTTGTGCCTGTGCATAGAGCTTTTCGCTGATGGCGTAGAACGCTTTGTTCAATTCTTCGATACCCGCCTTGATCTCTTCGGTGGAACCGCTCGAGATTTTATTCTTCAAGTTGTCCTTTGCCGTATTGATGGCGGTCTTTTCTTCTTCGGTAACCTTGTCACCCAACTCCTCAAGCGACTTTTCGCATTGGAAGATAAGCGCTTCCGCCTGATTCTTGGTGTCAACCGCTTCTTTTTGTTTCTTATCTTCTTCGGCAAACTTTTCGGCATCCTTAACAGCCTTTTCGATATCTTCTTTCGACATGTTGGTCGAAGAGGTGATGGTGATATGCTGTTCCTTGCCGGTGCCCTTATCCTGTGCGGTAACGTTTACGATACCGTTGGCATCGATATCAAACGTAACTTCGATCTGCGGAACTCCACGGGGAGCGGCGGGGATTCCGTCAAGGACGAAACGTCCGAGTGTCGTGTTGCCTGCCGCCATTTCGCGTTCGCCTTGCAATACGTGAATTTCAACCGACGTCTGACTGTCTGCTGCCGTCGAATAAATTTGACTCTTCTTAACCGGAATGGTCGTGTTGCGGTCGATGATCTTGTTGAATACGCCGCCGAGGGTTTCGATACCGAGCGAAAGAGGCGTTACGTCGAGAAGTACGACGCCCTTTACGTCTTGGTTGATTACGCCGCCCTGTACTGCCGCACCAACAGCCACACATTCGTCGGGGTTGATACCCTTGAAAGGATCTTTGCCGATAAAGTTCTTAACCGCTTCTTGTACGGCGGGAATACGAGAAGAACCGCCGACGAGAAGTACCTTGTGAATCTGCGAAGGGGTCAATCCCGCATCGGAAAGAGCCTGTTTGGTCGGTCCCATCGTCTTTTGAACAAGGTCAGCGGTAAGCTCGTCGAATTTGGCACGGGTAAGTGTCATATCGAAGTGCTTCGGACCGGTTGCATCGGCAGTGATGAACGGCAAGTTGATGTTGGTGCTGGTCATGCCCGAAAGTTCGATCTTTGCTTTTTCGGCAGCTTCCTTAAGACGCTGGAGCGACATTTTGTCGTTGCGCAGATCGATTCCGTTTTCCGCCTTAAAGGTATCTGCCATATAGTTCATGATCTTGTCATCGAAATCATCGCCGCCCAAACGATTGTTACCCGCCGTGGCAAGTACTTCGATAACGCCGTCGCCGATTTCAAGAATCGAAACGTCGAAGGTACCGCCGCCGAGGTCGAATACCATGATCTTCTGTTCTTCTTCTTTGTCCATACCGTACGCGAGAGCGGCGGCAGTCGGCTCGTTGATAATACGCTTTACGTCCAAGCCCGCGATCTTACCCGCATCTTTTGTCGCCTGACGCTGTGCGTCGGTGAAGTAGGCGGGAACCGTGATAACCGCTTCGCTGACCGTCGTGCCGAGATAAGCTTCGGCGTCGGCTTTGAGCTTTTGCAAGATCATTGCGGAAATTTCTTGCGGTGTGAACTGCTTGTCGTCGATGGCAACCTTGCGGTCGGTACCCATGTCACGCTTGATGGAAATGACGGTGCGGTCGGGGTTGGTGATAGCCTGACGCTTTGCCACTTGACCGACCATACGCTCACCGGTTTTCGAAAAAGCAACGACCGACGGAGTCGTGCGCGCACCCTCCGCATTCGGAATTACGACCGGCTCACCGCCTTCGAAAACGGCTACGCAAGAGTTTGTCGTACCAAGGTCTATACCGATAATCTTTCCCATAATAAAATCCTCCGTTACAGCTTTACGCTGTTGTTTATGGTTGTTTATTGTTGTTTGTATTGGTTTATTGCTGTTTGCATTGTCGATTTACGGTTTTGTTCGTAACAGTTTTGTCTTTGCCGATCGCCGACTAATTGGCAACCTTTACCATGGCATAGCGAATTACTTTACTGCCGAGCTTATAACCCTTTTGGAATACCGCCGTGATCTCGCTTTCGCCTTTTTCGGGATCTTCTTCTTTCATAACGGCGTGATGCCACGTCGGGTCGAATGTCGCGCCCTGTGCTTCGATTTCGGACACACCGAGCTTTTCCAGCGTCTCGCGAAAACTTTTCAAAATCATTTCCACGCCCGCTTTTACGGCAACGGCGCTTTCGCCTTCTGCTTCACAGGCAACGGCACGTTCGAGATTATCGAGAACCGGCAAAAACTTTTCGACCGTTTCGACCACCGTATCCGAATACACCGCCGATTTTTCGTTGGCGCTGCGCTTGCGGAAATTATCATATTCGGCAAGCGTTCGCAGATACATGTCGTTTTTTTCGTCCAATTCTTTTTGGAGCTTTTCCTTTTCGCAAAGTGCCTCGGCAAGTGCTTTTTTTTCGGCACTTTCGGGTTCTGCACACGCGGCAGTTTCGACTGTTTCGTTCTGTTCCTCGCGGCAGGTTTCTTTTTCGTTCATATCATTTGTCATGGAATCCCTCCGATTCTTGATTTTCTTCCTGTCTTCCTATGTTTTTTTCGATACTGCGGGAAAATTGCCGCAGAGTGGATACCACTTTGCGATAATCCATTCGCTTCGGTCCCAAAACGCCGATAACCGCCTCGGTATTTCCGACGGGGAACGAACAAAGGACAAGGCTCGTGTCGGACAAAGCCGAACGACCGTTTTCATCGCCGATATACACGCGCATACCGTCGCCGACCTCCAAGGGTACCAAATCGGAAATGTTTTTCGCTTTTTGACTCGGTTCGGGTTCGGTCAGCAAATGCTTCAACTCGGCAGCCTTCTTGTCAAACACATCCATGATCGAGCGAAGCCGTTCCGGCTCGGACAATTCGGGATAATTGAGCAAATTGGAAAGTCCGTCGACATGAACACTGCCGTCACCATTTCGTTCGGCATAGCGATACGCGACGCGAATGATGGGTGAAATCAGCGGTGCCAAACGTCCCGCCTGCTGTTCGGTTTTCACGATCAGCGGCACCGATACCTGTTCGGGCGTTAAGAACGCCAAATTTTCGTTCAAAACGTTTTTGATATCGAGCATATCGTCCTCGGTCAGGAAACATTCGGTTTTTATGTGTTCGCTCCGTACACTGCCCGTTACCGGAATCATAACCAGCAGAAAACTGTTGTTGTCCACCAAAACCGTTTCAAAACGCCGCACGGCTTCGGCAGATCCGCCATCGGGTTCTTTGGTAAAAGACAGCGTTACGTAGTGGGTCATATCCGACATGACTTTGCTTGCTTTTCCGATGATTTTGTCAAGCTCGGTCATTTTGAAATGCATAAGCTCGTTTATGACGCCCAATTCTTCCATGGTCAGCCGATAGCTTTCCATCAGTTCGTCGACGTACAAGCGGTAAGCACTGCCCGACGGAACACGTCCCGCCGAAGTATGGGGTTTGTCGAGATAGCCCATTTCCTCCAGCTCCGACATTTCGTTTCGAATGGTCGCAGGCGAGAGCGATATGTTTCCGTAGGCGGTCAAATATTTGGAACCGACCGGTTCACCCGACGCAATATACGCATCGATGACCGATTTCAAGATTTGCTTTTTTCGATCGTTCAGTTCCAATCCGTCTCGCCTCCGTTTTTCGGATTTAGCACTCGATGTCATCGACTGCTAACACTGATACTGTACCACTCTTTTGCCGTTTTGTCAAGAGAAACGGCAAAAATATTTGTTAACATTTCATGAACAAGCACTCGACCGACCTTTTTGCTGATTTTTTTCGACCGAATCGCGGGGAATGGGGAAAACAAGAGGAGCACACTCCGATAAGAAATGTGCTCCGTTTTTTTCGGTTTTATGCGTCGGTTTCGAATGTTCGCGTTATTCCGCCGCTTTCGCCCGTTCTTCGACGATCTTCTGCGCAATCGGCGCCGGTACTTCTTCGTAGCGTACAAAAGCGTATTCAAAACTGCCGCGTCCTTGTGTCATGGCGCGCAAGGTAACGCTGTAATTGGTCATTTCCGCACGCGGCACTTCGGCGCTGATAACAGTGATGCCGTGTTTGTCGCCTTGTGCCGTTCCGAGGATTCTGCCGCGACGTTTGCTGACATCGCCGATCACGTCACCCATATAATCGTCGGGGACGGTGACCGTCAAAGTTCCGACCGGCTCAAGCAAAGCGGGTGAGGCATTCTTCAATTCTTTATATGCCAGCGACGCCGCCATCTTAAACGCCATTTCGGACGAATCGACATCGTGATACGAACCGTCGAACAAATCCGCTTTCAATCCCATCATCGGATAGCCCGCCAAAACGCCTTTTTGCATACAATCGGCAAGACCTTTTTCAACGGCGGGATGGAAATTCTTCGGAACCGAACCGCCGAAAATGCTTTCGGTAAAGGTAAGTCCCTCGGTATCCGACGGTTCGAACGTGATCTTTACGTGACCGTACTGACCGTGACCGCCCGACTGTTTCTTATGTTTGCCCTCGGCAGCGATCTTCTTTTTGATGGTTTCGCGATAGGCGATGCGCGGAAGCTCGGTCTTGACTGAAACGCCGAAGCGCGCTTTCAATTTGGCAATAACGATATCCAAGTGCTGCTCGCCCAGTCCGTACACCAGCATTTGCTTGGTTTCGGGATTGTTTTCATAGCGCAAGGTGCGATCTTCTTCCAAAAGTTTCGCGATACCGCCCGAAATTTTGTCCTCGTCGCCTTTTGCCGACGGCACCAGCGCCATGCAGTAATAAGGCGTCGGGAAAGTAACCGTGCGATATTTCGTCGCGCCGTCGCTCGAAAGCGTATCGTTGGTATTGGTGTTGACAAGCTTTGCCGTCATACCGATATCGCCGCAGGCAAGTTCATCGACCTCGGTTTGCTTTTTGCCGCGCACGGTGTAAATATGCGCAAATTTCTCGGTTTCGCCGGTCGTGAGATTTTTGAGGACCGCGTCGCGCTTCAAGGTGCCGTTCATGACCTTGAAATAGGACATTTTTCCGACAAACGGGTCGGCAACCGTCTTGAATACGAACACGCTCGGCGCGCCGTCGGGTTCGATCTTCACATAATTGTCGTCGAGATCGCGCTCGTGCTTCTTACCGAACGGATTGGGGAACGACCCCGCGATGAAGTACAAAAGCGACGAAATGCCGTCCAGTGTCAAAGCCGAACCGACCATGACCGGTGCGATCGAACGGTCGTTGATCCCGTTGCGAAGCGCTTCTTTCATTTCTTCTTCGGTAAATTCTTCTTCGGCGAAAAATTTTTCCATCAGCTCGTCCGAAGTCGACGCGAGCGATTCCATCAAAAGCGAACGGCTCTCGGCAATCGTATCGGCATATTTCGGGTCGATCGGGATTTCCTTTGCCGTCTTGCCGTCGCTGTCGTATGCGTAG
>CAYNXA010000002.1:15131-21335 GCA_964401015.1 uncultured Oscillospiraceae bacterium | reverse complement strand
GTAAAAAGACAGAACAAAGTTTGCCATTTTTTGCGTATGTGAGATATTTTTCGTATCTTTATACCTATGAAAGAACAAGTTACGCAATCTGGAAAAGACAGCCTGTCTCCTTTCCGGTAACGATGATGTTAAATTTGAACTGAACGTATAAGATGAGAAAGCAGTATTTATCGGCTCCCCTTCCTTTTGTGGGGCAGAAACGCATGTTTGCGAAAAAGTTTATCAAGGTCTTGGAACAAATCCCCGAAGATACCGTATTCGTGGATTTGTTCGGTGGTTCCGGACTGTTGTCCCATATCACCAAATGCCGAAAACCGGGCGCGACGGTCATATATAATGACTTCGACAATTACCGGAAGCGGCTGGAAAATATACCGAACACCAATGCGTTATTGGCGGAACTCCGTGAGATTGTAAAAGATGTCCCGATGCATAAACCAATTAATGGGGATGTGAGGGAAAAGGTTTTTGAATGTATCAATAGGGCTGAAAAGGAATACGGTTATATTGATTTCATTACATTGTCTTCCTCCATTATGTTTTCAACTAAATACAGACTGAGTGTAGAGGAAATGCGTAAGGAAGCCCTTTATAACAAAATTCGGACAACGGACTATCCGTTGTGTCTGGATTATTTGGACGGGCTGGTCATTACTTCCTTCGATTACAAGGAGTTGTTCCAACGATACAAGGATGTACCGAATGTGGTGTTTCTTGTCGATCCCCCTTATTTGAATACAGACATCGGTACCTATAAGATGGATTGGCGAATGTCGGACTATTTGGATGTACTGACAATTTTGGTCGAAAAGGATTTTGTTTACTTCACATCAGACAAGTCATCTATTTTGGAATTGTGTGAATGGATTGGTCGGAACAAATCAATCGGCAATCCGTTTGAAGACTGCCGGAAAGTTGAGTTCAATGCCCACATGAACTACAATTCCAAATACACAGATATGATGCTGTATAAACGACATACGGAAACCTTCGGGAAAGAAGTTGCTTCGGTTTAAATAATATAGGAATATGGTTTTAATGGCATTCAAACTGTGTTATACCGCCACGTTGAAATGTCAGTAGTTTTATGACTTTACCATAGAAAAGGCAATAAAGAGATGTGCTGGAATGTAATAATTCCCAGCACATTTTTATTATGTACTAAGGAGGGAGTAACGTAACCTGAATTACCACCCCAAAAAAACAAGGGCGACCGCCGCCGCCCTCCCTCAAAAACAACCTCCTCACCTCATCAACTCTTTCAATTCCTTCAAGTCGTCCACCGTAAACCTCACCGTGCCCAGCCGTCCCACTACCATGTCCAGATACATGTTCTGCGGGAGCGACACAACCACCTCGCCTTTACCCGCCATCACCTCCACGATGCCCAACTGGTAACGCTGCACATCCATCTCCTTAAACAGGTCGCCCAATATCAACCGCATGACAAAGTAACAAAGATTCTACTTACCCGTAAAATACTTGTTTTCAATCCATTTGCTTACCGTTTGCCAATCGTTTTCCAGCGTCCACTTCCCCGATTTCTTGTACCTCGTCCGCATGTATCCCACCGCCTGCCGGGTCTTGCCCGTCAGTCCCGCCGTCTCGCCGTCCGTCAGTCCCAACTTGCCCAACGCCCGTATCAGCAGATACCTCGCGTCCGTACACTCCTCACGGTTCGACCGCAACACATCGCCCCGTTCCGTCTCCGTCACCTCGCACACCCGTGCCAGCACCTCCTCAAACAATCTTTTTCTTTCCATAAACAAATCTCGCCGGATAGTTGTTAAGCCCATAAGGCCGCTCAACCACCCGGCGAGGTGTCTCAAAAAAAAACGTTACGAATGGAGATTATGTTGCAGCGGCCTTTCTTCCGCCGCAAAAACACTTAAATATAATACGAAACCAAACAGATATTACAAAATTATTACATAAAACAAAAAAAATTATTCACACTCTCACAATCTCCTTCGCGCCTTTCTCCGAAGACTATTTTCGTCTCTTTTTTATCAGCCACACGATGACGGCCGTCAGCCCGATGCACACCCCGAAGGATATACCCCCCAGCTCCATCTTCCACCGCTCCCATCGGCTCAGCTCCCGCTCAACGGGCACAGGCACCTCCACCGAGTCCGTCCGATGCACATACATCGTGTCGGTCGTCAGCTTGTCCTTATACACATACTTATACTTGTACATATACACCGTGTCGCCCTTCGCCCGTACGTACACCGAATCCCTTACAAAGATACTGTCTTTCCGCCACTTATCCAAGTAAACGCTGTCCTTTCTTATTGTCCCCAGCGGCACATACCGGGTGCGGCATCCGCACAGCAGCACCGCCATCAGCACCGCCGCCGTCACCGCCCTAATCATACAGCAACCTCCAGCCCTCTCTCACGTCCGTCATGTCCGCCTCACGCCCGTTCTCGTGCCGCGAAATCGCCGCCGCGAGGGCGCACATCGTGTCCGGGTCATTTACGTCCGGCACATACACGGTCGGCACGCCCATCTGTCCGCACACGTCCCGCAGATAAGCCGCCGTGTCGTTCTCCTCCCGCGGCGCCCACCGCTCTATCATCTCCGCCACCGTCTTGCAGCCGTGCGTCCGCCGATAGTTTTGCAGCAACTTTATCAACGCCCGGTAGCCGTAGCCCATGCTCTCAAATTGCCAAAACTCCGCATCCGTCTGCACCGCACGCAGCCCCTGCCACTTGTCCTTTCCTCGCCGTATGTTGCCAGGATTGTTGTTCCTCAGTCCCCTCGGTTCTCTGTCCATTTTGCCTCCTTGTTTTTTATATCATCAGTATCCGCTTTGCGGCATCCGTTGGGCGCATCCCCGCCGCTCGCACAGCTTCATCGCCCGTTCGGCTTCCAGAGCCGCCACCTTCGCTTGCAGCCTACCGTTCTCAAGGGTCTGCGCCAGCAGCTGCCTGTTCAGCTCCCGCACCACCTCCGTCTGCTCCACAAACCGTTTTTCCTTGTCCATCAGCTCCTTCTCTTTAAACTCCAGCCGCTCCCGCAAAAAGCGGAACTCGTCCTGCTCGTTGCTCAGCTCCGCCTTGTCAGCAGCCGCCTCCGCCATCCGCTTGTTGCTGCCACGGTTCAGCCACCACATTATCAGCTCCTTAACGCCCAGTGCCGTCAGCACCCCGCAGCCCGTGCCTATTATCGTTGATACACTTTCCATAACAATTTATACCATTCCGTGTCGCCTTTCAAAAAATTATACTTATCTTTGCAAAAGCATTACCGGGCGAGGTAATGCGTTCTATTTTTAAAATTCAAGAGAAATAGCGCCTACCCATCCGCGAGGACAGGTAGGTTTTTTCTTCGTCACGCCGTCACCGCCTCCAGCTCGTCCAGCTTCTTCATCTCCCAGCCGTTCTCCTGCACCAGCTTCGTCAGCGAACCATCCTCCAGCTTCTCCGGCTCGATGTCCACCTCACGTTCCAGCTCCTCCTTCACCGTCTTGTCAATCTTCCGCTGATACTCGTTCAGCTCCTTGTTCACCGCAAGTTTCTCCTCGTCCGTCAGCTCCGCCCACTTCTGTACCTTCGCCTGCAACTCATCAAAGCCCTCGCCTTTCAGCTTCTCCTGCGCGTCTTTCAGAAAAGCGTCATACTCCTCCGCGTACGGTCGCATCGCCTTCCGTGCCTTAACTATCTTAATCACCTCGCCCTCGTCCAGCTTCGTCACCTTCGCTTCGCCCAGAGCCTTATACGCCGTCACAATCTTTTCCAGTTTCATATCTTCCTTGTTTTTTTTAGTTGTTAATCTTATCTCATTCCTCCGTCATCACCGTCACCGTAGCTTTCGCCACCGCCGACTTCACCTCGTCAATAAACGCCGATATGGCCGTCAGCATCTCACACATCTCCGCCACGCTCGTCACGCCCTGAAAAGTCGGATTCAGCGAATCCCCCCACTGCGTAAACACGGCTTTCGTCACCCCGTCCTTTATCACCGCGCCGCCGTTCACGCTCTCCACCGCCGTGCCGCTCACGTTCACTTCCGCCCGCATGGCATACTTCTTCTCGCTGTCGTTCTCGTTCGTCACGCTCAGGTTCGCGTTGTTCACCTTCGTAAATTTCACCTTTTCGTCCATAAGTTTTTTCCTTTTAAAGTTAAACACTAACAAAGATACTCATTTTTACCGAGTTATCCAAATTTTTATCATACACTCTTTTATTTGGGACTTATCGAACTTGTGTCGCTCAACGGAACAGCCGATTGAACATGCACACCGTTATCCATCGTCACCCATATCCTAGAGTCAAGCCATATACCGGCCGTCACCGTTATCCGTCCGCTCCACACCTCATGATACTTATCATCCGCCGTAACATTGATGGTGCTCGGAAATCCGCTATACGAAGAAATCTCTCCTGCCTCGTAGCCGTCAAACTGACCCTTGTTGCCTTTTCTCACATTAAGGTGACAATTCGCGAACGTCGATTGATTCCCGCTCCTTACCTTGACCACCACATCTATATACTTAGCCGATGTCGTCACAGGCGATAACGTTGCGGTTATCATAATGTTTACGTAAGAGCTGATAATTCTGAATTTTTGCGCCTTGTTCATCGGCAGCGTGTATATCGTCGCCGCCTTCTCGCCCGTGCTCGAATCCATCTGCACACTCGATATAAACGGATAAGCCGTCCAATTCCCTACCGGCATCCCCTTCGCTTTTATCTCCACCGAACTGCCGTTGTTGCCAAGCGTCAGTGCCGAGGTGGCGAAGCGCGATTCAGTCCCCGTATCCGGCAGCAAGTACATACCGAGGTAGCAATCCTTGAACCTCGGAAAATCGGCAAACGTCAGCGAGTTTCCACCGCTCATCTGCAACATGCAAGTCCCCACCACCATGTCGCTGTCCAACTGGCTCGACACCGTTTCCGGCACATTGAAATTCCACAGCATAGGTTTTGCGTCCGGGTCATAACCCCGAAAGTCACCAAGCCGGAACGGTGCTCTCGACCCTCCGTCAGGCAGCAGATAGCTCCAACCGTTCATCTCCCCGTCCATCGCTGCCGGAACATCCTTGAAACTCGTCAGCGTTTTCACTGTCAGCCCGCAGTCTTGCGCCGTCCCCCGCCACCAAGTCGAATTATAGTTCGCCGCCCCGCTGTCATAGTCCTGGCAAAAGTCCTGCGCCAGCACCACCGGCTTGTGCTTGCTCCACGGATTAATCTTCGCCGCCTCCGTAAAAAAACTCGCTATGTTGTTGTTCACGCTCCCCCCCGCCGCGTTCAGCACGTCCCGCACGTGGGTAGCGAGGTTCACTCCTGTCGAAGGTATCGTCGCCATACTCTCATTCTCCTTTCTCTTTTTTTATCGTTATTATCTCTTCTTCTAGTTCTCTCACCCGTTCCGCCAGCGTCCGTATCCGCCTGTCCGTATCCGTCTCGTGCCGCACAAGCTCCCTCGCCACGCTTATCGCGCTCGCGAGGGCGGCGTTCTGCACCTCCATCGTCAGATACCCCTCGCCGTCCGCCTTGCAGAACCAATCATTCAGCCCCGCCCAGTACTGCGCCACGCTGCCCACATGCTTCGTCCGCCCCTCATCGCTCTTGTAGTAGTGCGCTATCAGCGGAGCCTCCGCCACCTCACGCAGCGTCAGCTCCACATCCCCCAGCTTCGTCTTCTTACGGATGTCCGAATACATCGTCACGCCGCCCGTCACAGTAAGGTTACCCGATATGTCTAACCACATTCTTACGGTCGAGCCCGTTTTGTCAAAAAAATTCAATGACGTTGTACCATTACCTGCACCTGTTCCAACATACCATTTTCTGTTGTTTTTGTCGATTATTACATCCCCGTAAGAAGTCACGCCGCCCGTCACCACCAGATTACCCTCAATCCTCGTGTCACCAGCCACATGCAGCTTAACAGACGGGGTCACAGTGCCGATGCCCCAATTACCACCGACATTGCAGAGCTCGTCCCCTGTATGTCTATCGGACCCGTCTTTATTTAAAAAAAGAGACCCAGCGTGATTGAACATCCCCCAAGATTTAGGCGATCTGCCGTCATCAGCTTCGACATCAGGACCAAGAAGCATTATTATAGACCATTCAGAATATGGATGGATTCGGATACCTTCGGTATAATTACTGGTTGTAGGCCTAATTCTAATCGTTCCGTTCACATTCCCCGTCCCGTCAAAACTCTGCCCCCACAGCTTACGAGGAGTCT
>CAYNXA010000002.1:0-15031 GCA_964401015.1 uncultured Oscillospiraceae bacterium | reverse complement strand
CATCAGCCCCGACGCGGCACCGCTGCCACCGTACATCGTCACGCCGCCCGTCACCACCAGATTACCATCAATCCTCATGTCACCGTTCACATTCCCCGTCCCGTCAAAACTCTGCCCCCACAGCTTACGAGGAGTCTCCAACTTCGTGGCGGCCGTAGCACGTGCGTAATAGCTATAATTCACCCCGGTCACACCGCTCGGAAGGCTGTCCAGATACGATGTCTTGTTCTCTACAACCATCGTACCCGACCCGCCAATATCTACTACATCCCACGTACCGGAGTTCCAGGCGCCGCACCGCACATATATATCCACATAATTAACCCCCTCGCTTACGTACGTAGGCTTATACCAAGCATCAATATCCCTGCCGCCCTGCGCGTCCTTCCAAATATCAAAGTCTGTGTTACCGCTGCCGTACGCATCGGAGGCTTTATTATTCACCTTTACCCACAGTTCGCAAGCGTAAAACCGGAATCGTATCCTCAACTTAACATACCCCGTCCCGTATCCATACCTGTTGTACACCCTGCACAACCATAAGTATTCATAAGGCCTAACGTCAGACGTATATATTTTGTAACCCCCGGTTACTTTAACAAACGCGGTGGAGTCATTCCCGTCCAGCGTATCCGCGTCCAGCCCGCTCCCGCTGCCGTCCACCGTCTTCAACTTCGCCAGCACATCAGCCGCAGTGTAAGCACTCTTAGCCAAGTACTCCGTGCTCGTATAAGCGTTGCTCCCCAAGCCCAACGCGCCGCGCAAGTCTGCCTGACTCAAACTGCCGCCAAGCGAAACACTCTTGCCCGATATCGTCACCGCACTGTTCGCCAAGTAACCGTTGGCTATCTTGCCCCCCTGCCAAGTACCCGAAGTAATCGTCCCCACGGTCGTCACCTTGCCCGAACCCGTCCAAGCCGACAACGCCGTGTTCTCCACCTTGTCCAGCCCGACCATCGCCTTAGTCAGCGTAAGCCCCTGCGCGCTGCTCCCGTCATAAGTAACCTTAGCCGCACCCCCGCTGTCACGGATAGTCAAGGCATAAGGACTGGCAAGCGTCAATGGCCGCCCCGTCACGTTTTCCCAAGCAACAGAATCGGCCGTACCGCCGCCCGTCTTGCCCACAAACGTCAGCACGCCGTCCACCACTCTCAGATTGACCCCGTCCGTCACAAGCCCGTCCATCAGCCCCGACGCGGCACCGCTGCCACCGTACATCGTCACGCCGCCCGTCACCGCCAGATTACCGCTCAGCGTCCAGCACTTCGTTTCCTTGTCATACCCTATCGCCGCACCGTTCACCGCCAGCCCGCCGGTAAAGTCCTTCGCACCCGTCACCGTCTGCGCCGTCCCCGTCGTCACATACTTGCCCAGCAGCTCGTCCACCTTCGCCGCCGTGTAAGCGTCCGTTATCCCGTAGCCCGCCAGCGTGGTCGCCTTGTCAGCCTTAGTCGCTATCGCCGTCATCAGGTCGCCTATCGAGTCCACGTTGCCCGCCAGCACGTCCGCTATCTCTTTCAGCGTGTCATACGCCGCGGGCGCACCCCCCACCAAGGCTTCGATACGCCCGTCCACATACTCCTTCGCCACCGGGTCAAAGCCCAAAGCCTCAACCACCATCTCTTTGGTCAGCTCCGCTATACCCTCACCATCGCCCGTGGTGTATTCCGGATTTACCATCAGCACCCCGCTCGCGTCACGTATCAGCGTCTTCCCGTCTATCGGCAGAGCGTCAAACACCGAACCTGTCGGCACGCCGCCCTGTCCGTACATCGTCACGCCGCCCGTCACCACCAGATTAGCGTCCAAGGTCAGCACCCCGTTCGCCGTCCTCGCCAGCTTCAGCCCGCCGATAGTCACACCCTTCTCAAACTCTTTCAGCCCCTTTACAGCCTCATCCTTCTCAATGGATACATACTTCTTCAGCTCGTCCTCCAGCGTTTCCGTCCGCACGTAGCCCCCCGGGGCGGCCGCTCCGCCGCCCGTCCGTCCGCCGCTCGTCACACCCTGTCCGTCACGCCGCACCACCTTCGATGTTATCTCTACCTCTTTCATCTCTTGCCTCTTGTTACAGTTGTCTTATTCGGTGTCCTCTTCCATGATTACCCGCAGCCTGTCCCGCTCGTAGTCCCATTCGCCGCTTATCAGCCGGAACGTCTTCCCCGCCTGCGTCCGCTCCCGCAGCACCGTCAGCGGAGTAATCGCCGAGGTCATCCGTATAGCCTCCGTTAATTTGATTTTGGATGCCCCGTACCTGTTTACTATCCGCCGTATCATCATCTCTTCGGGGCGCACCGCCCGTCCCGCTATCGCGCAGTACAGGTTATCCGTCACCCAGCCCGCGCTCAGCAACGCCTTGCTGTAAGTCGCTCCATCGGCGTTATAGCTCCCTATCTCAAAGGTTATCTCCTCCGCCTCGCTCATGTAGGCTTCGTTCACCACGTTCTCGTACACCCGGTCGCCGTCCTCACCGTCCGTCTCCTCGTCCTCACGTTTGGCGTAGCCGAAGGTCAGATTCCTTATCTTCACTCCGGTGGCGTAGCGCGTCAGGTCGTCCGTCATCCATAGCGGGCTGACTATCGTCACCTTCGGTCGCCCCACAAAAAAATCCATCGGGATGATATACCCGCTCAGATTGTACGGGGTGTAAGGTGTCTTGTTGCCCTTCACCTTCCCGCTGTCGTCCACGTCCAGCGTCAGCGTCGTGTATTCGCTTGTCCACTTGCTTCCGTTGTAATACTTCCCGCCGCACTCCACTCTCAGCGTCAGCGTCTTGTTCCCGCACTTGCCCGGCTCATACATGCCGTCGTCCAGATACCCCTCCATCGTACAGTCCACCGATATGGCGCAGTCGGCATACACGGCGTTCTCGCCCTCCATCACCAGCACATCCTTCGTCACGAGGACCGGAAACAGGGCGGTCGATTGCGCCGCCACCCTTATCTGTATCGTGTCCGCGTCGTTGAAGTCCGTCACGCCCTCCGCCGCTGTCGTGTCGCTCTCCCCCTTGCAGGCGTAGTCCGCTTCTCTCACCAGCAGCGCGCCCGTCACCTTGTTCAGCTGTTCGCCCGTCAGCCCCGACAGCTCGCCTGTCGTGTACTTCGTGTTGTCGCTTTTCCACGCCACCGGATCCCACAGCATCGGCCGCAGAAACTTCTTCCGCACGGCTCTGTACTCATCACCCTTCTTGTATGTCCCCGTTGCCGTCAGCGGCTCTACCCCCTTGTTCAGCGGCTTCAATGCGTCAAACGGCTCGTCCTCCACCGGGTTGTCAAACACGTTGTTCACACTCTTCACGCTCGCACGGTTATACCCGTGCACCACGTCCAGCGTGTTGCCGTCACTCCCGTTATACCCCACGTCCTGCACCGTCACCTCGTTGCCTCTCACCGTCTCATAGCTCGTCATGCCCTCGTCATACAGCCGGTAGTCGCCGCGCCAGTCGGCATCCGCCAACCACAGGTATCCGCCCATGTCCCAAGCCGTCCAGCCCAAAAACTTGCACACCGCTTCCAGCACCTCCATCAGCGTCATCTCCTCGCTCGCGAAGTTTTCTTCGCACACCCGGATGTCGTCCAGCACGTTGCCCGTCATCGTGCTGTTCTTCCCGTACACGTGCGCCACATACACCCCTCGATAGCCGCCGTTCGCTTTCCCCACAAGGTAGCGCAGCAGATTCATTAGCGTGATATACCCGCCGTGGGTCGCCTCCTCATACACCATGTTCTCCAGCGTAGCCAGTGCGCACACGCACTCCACCTCTACGCTCCCCGCCTCGTTCGCGTAGGGCTGCGTGTATTGTTCGGGTTTCACATATCCCGTCCATTCCGGCGTCCCGTTTTTCAGCAGCCGCACTTTGGCGTACTGATTATTGATGCTGTACAGGTCGGTCAGCAGCCGGTCGCCTATCACCCGCAGCGTGGCGGCGCTCGTCCGCACGGGCGTATAAACAAAGTCGTCATCCGTCCCGCTCACGGTAAAACAGCTCGCTCCGCCCGTCAGCTCTTCCGCAGCTCCCGTGTAGCCGTCCCTGTATACCTCCACCTCATAGCGGTTGTCGTTCCGGTCCCTGAAAGGTATTCTGTATCTCAGTCCCATAGTCATCTTGTTTTATCGTTCGTTACCACTTCGCCCCGCTCGTCCGCAGGTAGTTCCGCAGGGCGATATACAAGTCCTTGCCTTGCAGCCGCACATCGCCGCTCACACGCACGGCTTCGCCGCCGTCCGTCAGCCTCAACAGCCGCGACTGCTGTTTTTGGTTTAGTATCATCTCCCCGCTGTTCACTCTCGCCAGCAACTTGTCGCCCACAAACGACCCGCCGCCCACTATGCCGCCGTCCGCGAACTTCGGCAGGCTGCCCAGCACGCTCGCTATCGTGGCCACCACCGTGGCTATCGCCGCAAGGTTGGCCGGAAATGGCAGCTTCGCCGCGCTGCCCACGCCGGCGGTCATCGCCTCGGCGGCTTCGGCGGACTTCAATGCGTTCATCTGCGCTATCATCTGCGCCACCTGTCCCATGCTGTTCATCATCCACGCCCCCATCTCACTGCCCAAGCCGCCAGCCAGACTGCCCAGACCGCCGAACAAATCGCCCGTGTTCGCAAGGGCTTCGTTCATCTTCTCGATGCGCTTTGTGTGCTCCTCCCACTTGCCGCTCAGGTCTTCCTCATCGGGTTCTTCCGCCTCTACCTCTATCGGCAGTTTCAGGATCGGCAGCTCGCCGCCGTTCATCCACTCCAGCACCTTCTTCCCCAGTGGGGTGTCGTATTGCACTTGCGGCACTACCGCCACGCTCACGTCATTCCCCGCACCTGCCGTCTTCCCGGTGGAGGTTGTGCCGCCGCCTGCGCTCGCCGCCTCCTTCTGCAACCGCGTCACCTTGTTCTGCTTCTTCAAGCTCCGCTTGTGATACTCTTCCGCCTTCTGCAAAAGCTCCAGCACATACTCGTAGGCTCCGACCATCTCCTTTCGGTTCTTGTCGTTGTCGTCTTGCAGCACCCGCAGTTTCTCCAGATCTTGATTCCTCGCCTTGTACTGGTCGGCCGTCATCACATACCCGTCCACCATCCGGCTTCGCCCCGGCTCAAACTTCGCCAGCTCGTCCTTGTACTTGTTCAGTCGTCGCAGGGTCTCCGTGTCCAAAAACTCGTTGTTCACCTCGCTGATAAAGGTCTTTACGTCGTCCATCGTAAACTCCAGGTTAAACCGTGCCCCCAGCTCCTTCGTCAGCGTCTCGGCTGCGCCCGCACCCGTCTTTTCCACTCGCTCGCGAAATTTGGCTATCAGCTTCTCCATGTCTTGATACGCTTTCTCCCGTTCGTCTTTGCCCAGCTTCTCGTCGTCTATGATTCCTTCCAGCCGCACGTACTCTTTCTCAAAGCCCCGGATGTCAAACCCCATCGTCAGTTTGGCGTCCGCCAGCATGTCTTGCAGTGCCGACACCTCTTTCATCTTGCCCATCAGACGGCTCAGCCCGCCCTCAAAGGCGTTCCAGTCCCCCGAAGCGAGCGACCGGAAAAAGGCATCCACCGTCCCCTTGCAGGCGTTCATCGTGTTCGCCCAAGCGTCCCCCGTGGTCTGCGTGCTGTTCAGCACCGTGTTAAACGCCTCAACACCGCCCATCGCCAGTCCCACGCCCGCCGCGAACTTGCCCACGGCTCCGGCCACCGCGCCGCCTATCTCTTTCCCGAAGCTCTCGCTGCTCTGCTTCGCTCTCTTCAACTTGCTGTCATAGTCCTTCGTGTCCATCAACAGCCTTGCCAATATACTGCTCGCACCCATTCTTTTCCATTGTTTTTGCCAGTTGTCTGATTCTCTCTATCTCTCTCTCATCGGTCGCCGCCGTGCCGCCCGCCTCATCGGCCTCATCCTCCCACGGAAACCGCATCACGTCCGTCACCTCCAGCTCCTTGCTCCACGGCCGCAGCGATGCCCAAACGTCCCATCTCGTCCGCTCCCAGGCTTCTCGTTCCCGCCGTTCCAGACCGCGCAGGCAGGCGGCGGCCTCCGTCCACGTCATCCGGTAAAAAAAATAGGCCGGAGACACACCGCCCCGGCCTACTATGTCCTCATACAGGCGGATGACGCTTACCGCGCCGCCGCTTTTTTTTTATCGTCCGCAAAGGCTCTTACCCGTCGTGCCTGCTCCTCGATGACCTCCGTAAAGGTCGCGAACAGACCCATGTCCTTGTCACATGCGTCTATCAATTCTTCAAACTCCATGTCCAAGTCCTTGTTGTTCGCTATCAGCATCGCATACATCAGCAGATAGTTCTCGACGCTTACCAACCCCGTGTAGGGCTTGCCCGCTATCTCCTCGTACACAAACAGCGTCCGCAGGTTGTAGGCCATCCGCAGGCGGCGGCCGTTTATCTCTACCTCTTTCGTCATGATTCCACTCTTTCCAGTTTACCTACCCCCGTAAAGGTCACGCTCATGGTCGAGTTCTCGCCGTTGGGGTCGTTCCGCTCCAGCGAGGTGATAAGCGCCTTCCCCTTGTAGTACTTCGTGGTCGGGGCTTTCCAGCCGTCGGTCGGCACACCGTCATCGCTGGCGTTCAGCGGCTGCCCGCTCACTATCTCTACCTCCTCACGGCTTATCATCTTGTCGAACATCGCGTCATAGCTGTCCGCCGCAGCGTCCATCGACACAAGGGCTTCTGTGCCGCCCTCCCAGTGCAGCTTCGTCACGGTGCTGCTGCCCCATGCGCCATCGTCCTTGCTCGCCGCCTCGCTCGTGTCGGCGGTCACGCTGATACGGTGGCTGGTCGCAAGGGCGGTAGCCTTGCCGCCCACAAATATCATCAGGTCTTTGCCTGCTATCGTTTTCGCTTTCGTCATATCTTTTTATTGTTAATAATAGTTAATTATCTACCGTCACAAACTCCATGCTCAAGCTTACCGCGTAAGCGTCTATCGCCTCAATGTACTCATCGTTATACACGGTGTCACCCCGTTGCCGCGCCTCAAACTCCGCGTAGCGTCCCGTCACTCCCTCCAGCGCATACCTCACGGCTTGACCCGTCCGTATGGCTTCCTCGTAACTCTTCGCTACCACGGTAAGCTGCACGGTCGCACGGCCGTTCGCCTTCCCGTCCTTGGTCGTGTCGCCCGTCTGCCCGCTCGTGTCGTAGCACACAAACGGATAGGTATCCGTCCCCTGGGGTATCACGAGCGGATAGATACGCTCCCCCACGGCACGGCGAACGGCCTCATCCCGTTCCAACGCTTGCTTCACATGCAGTCCTATCAGTATGCTCATTTCTTCTTCGCTTTTTTCTCGATGATTTTCAGCAGCTCTTCGCCCAGCTTCGGCACGGCTTGCCGCAAGGCGGGTTCGGCACGGTCAAAGAATCGCTTCGCCGTCAGCTTCCCTCGGTTCGCCCGCTTCATGCTGGGACTTCTCGTCCCGGCGAAGCGTACGGTCGTACCTTGGTTTATCATGCGGAGGATAAAACTTCGGTCAGCTCCCATGTAGCCGTCCACCTCATTCGTCCGCTTGCTGCGCTTACGCTTCCTGCGGATGCCGCTCTTCCCGCCGTTGGCGGGCGCGGGGGCGACCGTCTTCCCCGCCTTGCGGGGATTTAGCAAGCCTATCACAACGCCTTGTCCCTTTTTCAGGGTGATTACCCTTACACCTTTCCGGGCCTTGCGCGGGTCTTGCTTCATCGCTCCTCTCGCCGCTTGCGTCACAGTCCTCCGCACGGGCTTCATCACCTGCCCGAACGCACGCCGTATGTCGCCGTCCTGCGCCAGCCCCTCGTAACGGAGCCGCTCGCACATCGCCACAAACGCACGGTTGTCCACGCTCAAGTCTACTTCAAAGCGTCCCTGCACCCCTCCGAAGTCGCCCGTATAGCTTCGCTGTCCCTTGCCCATCGCCTTACCGTCCTTTCAGCTCGTCCGTCCGCCGCTCGTTATGCTCCCGCCTTCCAAAGAGCGAACGCCTCTGCACGCAAGGTGGTCAAGGACCAGTCGCCGTTAATGGTCACTTCCACCACGTCTTCTTTGGCGCGGCTGTACGGGTTCACTACGATTCGGAGTTCGCCGTACTGGTTGCAGGGCAGATAGCCGAAGCAGCCGGCGGCAACGTGTTCCACGGTATCCTTGCTCTTGTCGCTCTTGTAGTTGATGAACTCGGTCGTGAACACCGGATACCCCTTGATGGTGTCGTTCTCGACAATCATTCTTCCGCTGCCCGCGTCTATCGGGGTCGCTTCCAGCACGGCCTTCATGTTTTCGCTCATCACAAAGCAAAAGCCGGTCATCTCCACACCCGTGGCGGCTACCGCGCCTTTCATCGCCAGCAGCTCGGCGAAGGTCGGCGCACTGCCCGCAAACGTACCGCTCGCCTTAGCCCCGGCGAATGGCCCGTGAAAGGTGGATGTAAAGTTTTGGTGCGAAAACGTCACTCGGTTCAACAATCTCGTAAAGCCCATTCTCGCCTGCGTGGTGATAATGCCCAACAGGTCGCTGTTCGTGTCGTTGATGGCCTGGTAGGTCACGGGGATGGTGATGCCCACACGTTCCTTCTTCGGCTTGATGCTGGTCAGGTCAATGCCCGTATCGGTCAGCTCGGCTTTCTCGCCCGCCACCGAAGCCTCAACGCTGCCCATCACCGGCCACGAGATGTCGCCCACCACGCCTGTCTCCATCGGGATGCCCACCTTGTCAAAGATAAGACCCATCTCCAACGGCGGCAGAATGTCCTTAATCGTCAGCGGAATCATGCCGCCTGCGGTCAAGTCGGCCACCTCGATGCCTTCTCTCCATTCTCGCCGCACGGCGAACTCCTTCTGCTGACTGCCCATCGCGCCTTGCAAGGCTTCTCTCAACAGGGCGTTCTTCGACTTCGCCGCCTGTGGCTTCGCCGCAAGGTAGTTCACCGCATCCACGTTCATCGCAATCTCACGGCCCGTCTTGGCGAAGTCCGACTGCAACTGTTGGTACTTCACGTTCTCCTCCGCGCTCAGTTCCCGCTTCTCGGCGGCGGCTTGGTCGGCAATGGCGTTCATCGCGACGTTGATTTCTTCTCTCTTCGCCAGCAGCAAGTTTCTCTCGGCCAGCAGCTCTTTCACGCTCTTCTCTTTCTTACCCATTTTTTTAAACTGTTAATAATCACACAATATCGCTTCTCTCTCTCTCTTCTGTCTTTCCAGCGTCAGCCGTCCGCCCGGCTGCTGCGGTTCGGCCTTGCGGCTCGGCTTGCCCATTCGTTCGTAGGCTTCTCTCGCCGCCACCGTGGTTTCCTCATAGGCGGGGTCGGCGGCTATCGTCATGTCGTATATCGCGCCGATGGTTTTTACCCTCCGCAGCATCATGCCGTCGCCGCGTTTCTCATAGCTCACCCCGCTACCCTCGTCCGTCCAAAACATGAACGAGCTGCCGCTTAGGTCGCCTCGCTTCACCAGTTCAAGGGCGGTGTCGCCGTCCGCGGTGTGCGGAGCGTCAAACTCATACTTCACGCCCGTCTCGTCCACCGTCAGTTTCAGCGTGCCCTCCCCGTTCTGGCTTCTGGCCAACAGCTTCTCCCGGTTGTGATACATCGTCATCTTGATGTCCATCTCCCGAAGCCGTTCCTCGGTGATTGCCCCCGGCTCTATCACTTCCCTGTAATTATCCCAGTAGTCGCTCAGTATCCGGCTCTCCACCCCGAACACAATGGCGTAGCCTTCTATCGTCCGCCCGCCGCCCTCGGCGGCTCCCTCGGCGGCTTCCCGGAGTCTCGGTTTCCACTTCCCGCCTATCGTTCTTATTTCCCTCTTTTTTTCGTCCATATCTTTACCCTCCATTGGTTACTTCATCCTTACATTATCCTTTTAGTAAGGTGTTTTTCGGTTTCCTTTTCCGGCCTCATCCGCCGTTACCCTCGTCCACTTTCGTCGCCACAATCGTCAGACTCCCGTCCGGTTTACTCCGGTTCAGGCTCTCAATGAGGTAGGTCTTCCCGTCCCACACCAGCCTGCAACGCTCAGTCACCGTCCGATTGTCCCGCATCGTCACCGTCACGCTGCCCGTCAGCCAGCCCTCTCCGGCCGTCAGCGCATACACGCCCCTCTGATACACCACGTTCGCCCACACCGTCTTGGCTTCCGTCCAGCTCGTCACTTGCTCGCCAAACTCCCCTCGCTCCGTCTTCGGTGTCAGTATCGTCACCCGTTCCGTCAGTTTCCCCGCCGTCAGCATGTCACACCTCCCGCTCGCTTAGTCTCACGTAGGGCTTCACGTACATGTCCAGCGCGTAAGGCACGGCGTTCTGCGCCACCGCCGCCACGGGCTCTCGGTTTCTGTGGCTGTGCGCGGCCAGCATCAGCACCGCCACTTTCAGCCGCGACGGAAACCCTTCCCCGCCCTCCGCTTCGCCCATCGCCGTCAGCTCCTCCAGCGTCCGCCGCGTCGCTCCTATCACAGCCTGCTCGGCGGCTTCGCCGTACAGCGTTATCAGTTCGTCCTCGCCGTCCCAGTCCTCACGCATCTGCGCTTTCAGCTCCTCCAGCGTCACTACTCTCAGTCCCATACGTTCTTCCTCCTTGTTCTTCGTTTATTCCTCATTATCTTCTTTCGCGGCCACTATCTTGCCGGCTCCTGCCTCACCGCTCAGCTTCGCGCTTCCTATCGGAGCGAAGTTCACGCTCAGATACACCTCATCCCCCTTGTCCACAGGGGCGATGTCACGCTCCCGCCGCAGGTCGTTCACGCTGACCAGCCCGTTTTCCAGACGGCTCTTGTCCCATCGCGCCTTGCTCTCTAAGTCCAGCGCATACAGAGCCGACAGGTCAAACGAAAACTTATAGTCGCCGTAGGTCTGTTCGTTCAGCAACTTCGCCGTAAACTCCCGCTCTATCTCCGTCACTATCGGCTGCAAAGCCTCGCTGTAAAAAGCGATGTTGCTCACCTCCACACTCTTGTAGTTGGAGTTCGTGTCGTCCATCAGCTTGCTCGGCGGCACGTTGAAGAATCTCGCTATCTCCCGGATGGTAAACTTCCGCGATTCCAGAAACTGCATGTCCGCGCTCGTCATCGACAGCGGCGATACCTCCACATCGCCTTTCACCGCCAATATGTCATCCCCCCGGTTAATGGCGTCTTGCAAGTCATCGCCGTGCGCCTGCAACTGTTCGTCCTGGTATTCCCCGAAGCCCCGCACGCTGCTGTTGTTCTTCAATATCGCCTTGAACCGTCCCCCCGTGGCGAAGCGTTTCAGAGTCTCATTGTCCGCCGTGGCGGCAATGCCCAGCGTCAGTGCCGCATAGCTTATCGTACTCAGCCCCGTGTAACCACCGTCATTGCTCACGTTCTTGAAGTGAAGCACGTCATCGGCTGCATACACCCCGTTCACTTCGTTCACATCGTCCGCCACCCGGTAGGTGTTGCTCCACACGTCATAATCCACGCTGCCCGGCTTCAGCAGGTACAGAGCCTCAACCGCCCCGTACACGTCCCTCTCCGCATACACATAGGCGTTGCCTTGCAGCAGCACCTGTCCCACCAAACTCTTGAAAAACACCGAAGCGTTCATCCGCTTGTTCGGCCGCACGCCCAGCAAGTAGTTCATCCGCCGCACCGCCGCCGAGTCGTCAGCCTTGAAGTACCCCTGCGCCCTGTCCTTGCGCTTATAGGTCAGTCGCAGGCTCGCCAGCCCGTTGCTTATCAGGTTCACCGCCCTGAACACCGCCGCAATCTTCATCGCCCGCGGAGCTGTCCCCGCCCACACCACGTTCTGACGGTAGTCCGCGCCCACGGCGTTCTTCGCCTGCGCACGCTCCTGCGCCGCCTCACGCCGCCACATTCTCTTAATCCAGCCCATACATATATCCCTCAACCATTTTATTTACGCCAATAAAAAGGGTGACGGAATTAACCGCCACCCGTCACCCTACGTCACTTAACGCGCATTAGGTTTCCTTTCTCCGCCGCCGCACGTACAGGCATTCCACCGCCTGCCCGTCATAGTCCACATGCTTCCGGTACTTGCACATCAGACAGTCATCCCCCACCCGCTTCCGTCTGTTCCCCAAGTAGGTCGTCAGCCCGTGCGGGCAGTAAGTCACGCTCACCCCCTCTTTGTTCACCTTGTACTTCACCGTCCGCGCCCGTTCTTTCGGCTGCACGGCCTCATCCTCTTCCTCAAAGCCCTTATAAGCCTTGCTCTTCTTGTAATTCCTAAAACTCATAATCCATTTCGTTTATTGATGATTCCTCGTTAAAACTATTTCCCCCGCACGCCAACTTGTTCTTGCCGCCCATGTAAGGCAACCCGTAGTTCATCCTCGTTCCCATTTCGTTTTTTTACATTATTGTTCATAATTATTATACAGCCAAAACGTCATCAGTGCCGCTATGACCGCGTCTATCTTCAAGTTCTCCTTCCGTTTCAGCGGCTTCTTGTTCCGCATCCGGTCTTCGTCCAAGTAGCAGTTCCCGAAACAGTACGCCCATATCGGATTCATACTCAGCCGCACCCTCGCCGGCTTCGTCTTCGCCGCCATCTCAAACGTCTCCACCGGGCTGGTAAAAGCACCGTAGGTCTGAGGCACCGCCCGCAGCACCTTGTCCGGATTCCCTCCCCTCGCCGCCACGGCGGCACTCAGGGCGTTCACCGTCTCCTGCGCCTTGTATGCGTCATACCCCATCTGCAATATCGTCACTTGTCCGTTGCGCCTCAACACATCCTCCACTATCATCGTCTGACTGATAACCGCACCCGGACACACCCGCAGCCATCCGCCGTCCACCCACACTTTATACAGCTCCTTGTTCGGATGCTCCCGCAGCGTCTCTTCCGGTATGTAGCAGTCCAACCACAGGTAAAACTTCTTCGCCTTGCGGTTGTACACGTTATACACCACCACAGAAAAGTCATCGCACACCGACAAGTCCATAGCCGCCATCGCTTCCGGTCGTCCCGCCACCGCGCCGATGTCAAACTCCACCTGTAAGCTCCTCGCCAACGCCCTCGACACCCATTGCTTCACACCCCCCGTTGTAAAGATATTCAGCAGCTTCGTCTTAAACTCCAGCATCGTCTCCGCGCTTCGTTGCGCCTTCGCCCACCATTGTTCGTAATATCCTTGCTGCACCGTCACCCCGATGTGCGGATTGCACTTCCGCCACACCGCCGGATCGCCTATCGAATCCCCGTCCATCTCCCAAGCGTCCGGCATAAACAGCGAAGCGAACTGCGTGTCATCCTCATACTCCCCCGTCAGCACCTTCTTCGCGTTCTCCAATTCCAAGGCGAACGGCCCGTCCTCCTCACGGCTCGCCGTGGTGATTATCACCATCATCGGTTCTCGCCGCACACCCATCGACGACGCTATCACCTGGTACAGCTCAGCCCCCTCCGAGTGGTCTTTCACATACTTCGCCTGCGCGTATTCATCAAATATCCCCAGCGAGGCGTTCAACCCGTCCTTCGAATCAGCGCCGCCCGTCAGACACTCCACGAAACTCTCCTTCCCGTACTTGTTCTCCCGCCAACTCAGCAGCTCCCGCGTACTCTTGAAGTACCGCCGCTTCGGGTCAAGCTGCTTGATAATCTTCGCTATCTCCCCGAAGCATATCTTCGCCTGCTTGTACGAGTTCGCCGCCGTGTAAGCCTGCGCGTTCATATCCCCGAACAAAAACTCATTCACCGCCAGCGATGCCGTGGAGGTCGTCTTCGAAAACTTTCTCGGCACAAACAATATCGCCTCCCTCACCAGTCTCCGCAGCTCATACCGCCGACCGTCCTCCACCTTCCGTGTCTTACCATCCGTGTCACGCTCCCCCTCCGCGCTCCCCACGTCCTCCCATCTGTAAAACCCCAGCATCGAGGCGAACTGAAAGTACTGCACCGGAGTCAGCTTGTAGCACCGCCGCCCGTCCACCCCCGAAAACTTCAAACTCTCATACAGCCGCACAAACTTCTTCACCTTCGATGCCCGGAACACATACAGCCTCATCAACCGCAGGAACTTCCTCACCGCCAACAGCTCATACAGGTTGTGCCCGTCCGGACACTCCACCACCCCCGACACATAGCGCAGCAACCGCCCGTCTATCGTGTCCAGCCCGTAGCTCTCCAAGTCCAGCCCCGCCAGCTCCCGCGCCACTTCCTCCTTGTACTCCCTGCTCGTCACTTCCATCGCTTCAATCCTTTCCGTTATTCCCTTCACTCAATTATCATCCGTCACGCTCGCATCTCCTCCCCCTCACACATTCCCCCGCCTGTTCAGTCACGCTCGTCACGCACCGAAGTTTCCCATCGTTCGTTACGATGTCCCCTCCCCGCCTGTTCACTCGTCCCACATTGCACCTTCCGTTCGCTTATCCCACACCGATGACAACCGTTCGCTTATTATACCTTGTCCCTTCCCCATTCGTTCGTATTCAAGCCCTCCACGTCTCAGCCCTCTTCCGCCTGCTCTCTCATCAACTGCGCCAACGGGTCATCCGCACCGCCGCCCGCCGTGTCATCCTTCCCCTTCGTCAGCTCCTTGTTCATATTCAACGCCCGAAGATTCCGCTGCAACAAGTCCGCATATTCCTTGTACAGGTAAAAGATAGGATTGTTCTTCACCCTCTTGTCACCCTCACGGCTCATCTCCGTCACGGTCGCATCCTCCCCCTCACGCATCGCCATGTCCCTCACCTTCCGCCACAGCAACAAGGTCGAAGCCGTCAGTTCCACCTGCCTCGCCATCTCCGGTTTATACATTCCCTCATTCACCAACGTCTTCCGCAGCGTCCGTATCAACCCGTCCAACGTTTTCTCCGCCGCCGACCGTTGCTTCGTCTCCGCCGTCCGTTGCTTCTCTTCCGCAGCCTGTTGCCCGACCGCATCCGCCCGTTGCTTTGTCCGCTTCTCCGTATCCGCCCGCTTCCCGACTTCATCCGTTTTCTTCTTTTTTTTCTCCGTTCCGTCCGTCATTTTCCCCTCCTATTTTACAGTGTTAAATAATTTAAGTACCCCTAATTTTTCATTTTCCCTCATCCCCTCCGCTCACCCCCCAACCCCAATTTTTTTTCCCCCATTTTTCTCTCCTTAGGT
>CAYNXA010000001.1:0-37099 GCA_964401015.1 uncultured Oscillospiraceae bacterium | reverse complement strand
GCACCCGCACGCGCCGGCACGTGCCGCATCGATCACATGAATCTGATTGCGAATGCTTGCCGCGATAATTTCGGTTTGGATATCGTGGAGCGAGAAGATCTCGACGATCTCTTCCACAAGCTCCATGCCCAGCATACCGATATCGTCCAATCGGCCGAGAAACGGACTGACAAACGAAGCACCCGCACGCGCCGCCAAAAGTGCTTGAGCCGCACTGAAGATCAACGTGACGTTTGTGCGAATATTTTCGCCCGACAACACTTTAACAGCCTTTAATCCTTCCAACGTCATGGGGATCTTGATGACGATATTCGAATGGATCTTCGCAAGCTCGCGTGCTTCGCGTATCATACCCTCGTGATCGTCGCTGATGACTTCGGCGGATATCGGTCCGTCGACAATGCCCGCAATTTCGGTAACCACTTGTTTGAAATCGCGTCCCTCCCGTGCAATAAGCGTCGGGTTGGTGGTGACACCGCAAATAACGCCCAGATCGTTCGCCTCACGAATTTCTTCCACGTTCGCCGTATCGATAAACAGCTTCATAACAGAACACCTCTCGTTTTGAATTTTGAATACGTTTCTATTTTCTTTGCCCGCTTCGTTCTCAAAAAAGCGGTTCGGGATACCGTATCGCCTCGCGCAAAAGTCCGCCTACCCCGATTTCTGCCCTATTATAACACGCAAGAATCGAAAATACTTCTTGAAAACGCTCCATTTTATATTATTTTTTAAGATTTCGATTGATTTTTCCATAATTTTGATGTATACTGATAACGTGAAATACTTTTGCGAAAAGAGGAGGACCGTACGGTCGTGGAAAAGGCGATTTTACTTGATAACAGCCGTCTGTTTAACCGCTACGGCGTTTCGGTCTTCAAAAAAACGACCGACCGTTTTTGGAAGCTTCATTGGCACGATTGTTGGGAATTGGAAGTCGTCACGGGCGGAAGCGGTCACCAGATCTTGAACGGTGTGCCGTATGAGTTGAAAGCCGGCTCGGCTTACCTGTTGAGCCCCACCGATTTTCATGAGGTCACGGCAAACGATCTCTCGGTCTACAACATTTGCTTTTGCGACGAACAATTACCCGACAGCATTATCCACGCCTTTTCGGGCGGAAAAGGCGGATTCTTCGTCGATTGCGGCGGGGACGATTATTATCGCTTGACGCAGATCTGCGAGATGCTGTATCGGGAATGTCAAATTCCCGACCAAAACTTCGGCACGGTTGCCGTCGAACATCTTTTGGGGCTCTTGTTCGTTCAATTGCTGCGTCTTTTCGACGTGAACGGCAATCATGAGATCGGCGGTAAGATTCCCCTTGTATCGCGTGCCGTTTCGTTCATTCATTTGCATTTTCGCGATGACCCGTCGCTGTCGGACGTTGCCGAAAAGCTCTGCGTAACGCCCAATTATTTGAGCGAACGGTTTCATGCCGTCACCGGCAAACGCTACAAAGAATACGTCACCGAGATAAAACTCCAATACGCCCGAAAGCTACTCGACACGGGCGGCATTTCGGTCACCGAAGCGTGCTTTGCCAGCGGCTTTTCGTCGCTTTCGAACTTTTTGCGAGTCTTTAAGCTTCGTTACGGCTACCCGCCGGGTCAATTGCAACGTGCGCCGCACTGAAAAAGTCCAAAGTCGAACCGCACGATTTCGTCCGTACGGCGACATCGGCAACCTTTCCGAAAATTCCGAAAACGAGAGTGAAACATTATGACCGAAGACATTCGTTATACCCAAACCGTCCGCGAACAACTCATTCTCGCGGGCATCGACGAAATCAAAGAGCACGGCATCGTCGGCTTTTCTCAGCGGCGAGTTGCCGCCGCCTGTCATCTTTCCTGCGCCGCACCGTATAAGCGCTTCGGCAGTCGCGAGGGGCTGGTACGGGCGATCCGCGATTACATCGACGAGCAGTGGGAACTGGTCGCGCACGAAATTTTGCGTGCTTACGCGGGCGATACACGCCGCCAACTTTGCGAAAGTTGTATCGGCTACTTGCGCTTTTTGAATGCCAATCCGAAATTCCGACACGTGGTCTTTTATTACGACGAAAATACCGACAGCCGCTCCCCGTGGCATATCGCCCCTTGTATACGGAAAGTCATCGGGCAATATACCGTCGAGACCGCGCAAACCGAAGAGCAAGTCGCAAAGCGCATTTTCATGGCATATTCCGTTCTCTTCGGCGCCACTCTTTTGCCGCATGAAAACGGCAGTTACGAAATGAGCGACGAACAATTCGACTTGGTTCGTTCCTCGATCGAACACGTTTTGTATACCGAAACGATTTGACCGCCGCGGGCAAAGCGGAAAAAGCCGAATGCAACCGTTCGGTCGACCGAAAAACAAAAAAAGAACGGAAAAAGCCTTGCCTTTTTCCGTTCTTGCAAAATCGGTTTTTCCGATGCTTTATTCGCCCGTGTCGTCGGTCAGCTTCGCATACGTTCCCATGAGTTTTTTGGTTCCGTATGTTTCAAACGCGATCTCATACAGAATATCCGCGCCGACCGTCGTCGCCGAGAGGACCATTCCTTTTCCGAATTTTCCGTGCCGTACCGAATCGCCGGCTCGATAAACTTTCCCGACCGCACTTGCAACACGTTTTTTTGCCGTTGCTTCGCCGCCGGTTTTCGCCATGGTCGGAACATACGTCGGGCGCGTCGTTTCATACGCCGTCCGTCCGGTGCGTTCGGAGCGGTACGACGCATAACTTCCGTAGGGCGTCGTTTCGTAAAAACTGTGAAGATCGCAAAGTTCTTCGGGAATCTCGTCGGCAAAGCGCGAACGCGGATTGCATGCCGTGCGTCCGAAGATCAAGCGCCGTTGGCAATACGAAATATACAGTTCTTTTTTTGCGCGGGTGATCGCCACGTAGGCAAGCCGCCGTTCTTCTTCCAATTCGTTGTTGTCGTATGCCGACTGCGTTCCGGGGAAAATCGTTTCTTCGAATCCGGGCAAAAATACGACGGGGAATTCCAGCCCCTTGGCACTGTGTACGGTCATCAACACGACCGCCGCCGAATTCGGGTCGTAATTGTCCACATCGGAAATGAGCGCCACTTCTTCCAAAAATCCAGAAAGGAGCGCTTGCTCGTTGCTCGCTTCGTATTGTACGGCGTTGGACACCAATTCTTTCAAGTTGTCGATTCGGTCGGCTTCTTCGGCGCCGCCGTCCAAAAGCATTTGCATATAACCGCTCTTTTCGATCACCTTTTCGAAAAGCACGGGCAGGATTTCGTTTTCGGCGGTTTTGCGAAAATCGGCAATCAAATTCGAAAAGCTCACAAGTTTTATCGCACTGCGCGAAAGGCTCGGATATTGAGGCGCCGTTGCGGCGATTTCCAACATACTCTTTCCGTTTTCCCGCGCCAGTCGTTCGATCTCGTCCGCCGTGCTGTCACCGATACCGCGTTTCGGCACGTTGAGGATCCGCTTCAGGCGCAGATCGTCCGACGGGTTGTTGATAACGCACAGATACGCCAAAACATCTTTGACCTCACGACGGTCGTAAAAGCGTGTACCGCCCAGTATGCGATACGGTAAACCGCTTTGCGCAAAAGCGCGTTCCAAACCGTTGGAAAGTGCGTTGATTCGATACAAAACGGCAAAATCCGAGAAAGAATAGCCCTTTTCCGCCACCAATTTCGTTATCGTGTCGGTGATATACGTGCCCTCGGACAGGTTATCCCCGCATTCTTTGAGAACGATTTTGTTTCCGTCGGCGTTTCCGGTCCACAATTCTTTTCCTTTGCGTCCCTTGTTGTTGCGTATAACGGCGTTCGCCGCCGCAATAATATTGGAGGTGGAGCGATAATTCCGTTCGAGCTTGATGACCTTTACGCTGTCGAAGCTTTTGTCGAAATTCAAAATGTTTTCGATAGTCGCGCCGCGGAATTTGTAAATACTTTGATCGTCGTCGCCGACCACCATGATATTTTCCTCTTCGCCGCACAAAAGACGAACCAAATTGAATTGGGCGAAGTTGGTATCCTGATATTCGTCGACCGAAATATAACGAAAACGCTTGCGATATTCTTCACGGATATCTTCATTTTCCGCCAACAATTTCACGGTGAAAAAGATGATGTCGTCAAAATCCAACGCATTCGCCGCCGCTTTTCGTTTCTCGTACATTTCAAAAAGCTGTGCGATAATGCTTTTGCGGAAATCCGACCCGACATTGGTCGCATAAGCGGCGTAGCCGATCAAACGGTCTTTCGAGCGGCTGATCTCGTTCAGCACCGAGCGCGGCTGAAAGGTTTTCTCGTCCAACGATCTTTCTTTGATACACGCCGTGATCAGTCGTTTTTGGTCGTCGGTATCGTAAATGGTAAAACGCTTGTCATAACCCAAACGGTCGATGTAACGGCGCAAGATACGAACGCAGATCGAATGGAAGGTACCCGCCCAAATTTCCATCGCCCGTTTGCCCAAAATGCTTTCCAAGCGTTCTTTCATCTCACCCGCCGCCTTGTTGGTAAAGGTGATGGAAAGGATCTGCCACGGTGCGGCGGGACGGCTGGCAAACTGTTCCATGGCTCGCGCCAATTCTTCGGGAGACGCGTTTTCGTTTTCGGAAAGCCCCTCCAAGTACGCCAAGTTTTCATCGGTCAACGCCCAATCGGGTATTTCTTCGTTAAAATAGGCGTTGCCGTATTGTACGATAAAAGCGATACGCTGTACCAAAACCGTCGTTTTTCCACTGCCCGCACCGGCAAGGATCAAAAGCGGCTTTTCGGTCGTAAAGACCGCCTGTCGTTGTTCCTCGTTCAAAAAAGCATAGGCTTTATTGAAAATTTCGGTTCGATAGCGTATATATCGTTCTTTCTTGTTTTCCATACCGTTTCCACTCCGTGTTCCCGTATTTTCGTTTTGTTTCGTATTCTGTTTCATTCCGACCGTTCGAAAGGAGTTTTCTTCACCGATGAAAGGCACCATGCAAAAGATCAAACGCTTCGTCACATTGTTCTTTGAGCTTCATATCACCGGCAGTGCCGCCGAGCTTTCGTATTATTTTCTGTTTTCGGTCTTTCCTCTGCTTTTGGCAATGAGTGCCGTAACGGCGATCGTCAGCGGTTCCGAAGGCATTTTGCCGAATCTTTTGGAAAATCTGCTTCCTTTGTCGGTTTCGGCGCTTTTGACTGATTTTTACAATCGCGCCTTAAACGCAAACAATTCGACCTTTTTGTATTCGGGGATTTTGCTTGCCCTGTATGCCGTCGCGCGTTATATCACCATTCTCAAGCGAAAGATCCGCGAAATTTTCCACAGTGAAAAAGATTACGGCTTCGTCAAAGAATGGGCGCTTTCGCTTTTGATCGCCTTACTTATCGTGCTCGGCTTTTATCTCACCTTTGCGCTTCAATTGCTCGGCGACCGCACTTTGCGCTTTTTGTCCGAGCGTATCGCATGGGTGTCCGAAAGCGTCATCGACATTTTTTTGTTCCTGCGCTTTTTTGCGATCGGTCTTTATATGTTCGTGCTCTTGTCGGCGGCATACCGATTCGTTCCGAACCCGTCCTTAAAAATGCGTGACGTTCTGGCGGGAACGACATTTTCGGGCTTCGCTTGGATCGCCGTGTCGGTCGGCTTTTCGTTCTATGTCGACCATATTTCCCATTATACGGTACTGTACGGTTCGATTGCCGGTTTTATTGTTTTGATGCTTTGGTTGTTTCTCGTAAACAATATCATTCTGCTGGGTGCTCTCATCACCCGTGTGCGTCAAATCGATTCGTCCGACCGTCCGCGCCGCCGCGTCAAAACGCGATGAGTCCCAAATGTTCGAGTAAAATTTTTGTACCGATCAAAATCAAAATAATACCGCCCGCAAGCTCCGCCTTGCTCTTGTAACGCAAGCCGAATGCGTTTCCGACTTTCAACCCCACAGCCGAAAGAATAAAGGTCACACAGCCGATAAAACCGACGGCGGCGGGCAAATTCACGTCGGGAAGCAAGGCAAACGTAATGCCGACGGCAAGCGCATCGATGCTGGTCGCAACGGCAAGCAACGCCATGGTCTTGATATCGAAGGACGCATCGGTCGTTTCTTCTTCTTTCGAAAGCGCTTCGCGTATCATGTTGCCGCCGATCAGACACAGCAAGACAAAAGCGACCCAATGGTCAAACGACGTGATGTATTTTTCAAAAGTCGAGCCGAGAATATAACCGAGCGTCGGCATAAGCGCCTGAAAACCGCCGAACCATACGCCGATGAGCAAATAGTGCCGCAGGTCGAGCTTTCGCGCCGACAGCCCCTTACAGACCGATACGGCAAATGCGTCCATCGAAAGTCCCACAGCCAGTAAAAACAATTCCAAAAGTCCCATGTTATCCTCCGCCAAACTTTGATTTCGTTGAAACAAAAAACGCGGGCACACCGCTGCGCCCGAATAAAAACGCACTTCTGCGTCAATGCGGCACCGATACGCAAGCCGCACCGAACTTTCGTTCGTTCTTCTTTCCGTTTCATTCTACCACAATCCGCCGTCAAAGTCAAGAAAAACAAAAGATTTACACGAAAATCGTTATTTTTTCGCGCTTTCTTCAAATATTCCCGTCAAAATGCGGGTATACTTGTCTATGGGACAACAAGCTTTCCGCAAAGACGACATACGGCACTCGCGTCTGTGCAAAGACAACGGAGGTAGGACAATGAAAGTAGTATTCAATCCCGATAAAGAAACGGTAAAAACCGTAAAAGAAGGACTGCGTCGAACCGGCGGCTACTGCCCTTGTCGTATCGCCCGCACCGAAGAAAACAAATGTATCTGCCGAGAATTTCGGGATCAGATCCGCGACCCCGATTTCGAGGGCTTTTGCCATTGTATGCTCTATTACAAATACAAATAAGCCGAGCGGCAATTTGTTTTCGAAACGATCGTCCGAAAAAACAAGGCAAAAAGAAAAGAACCGCAAAGACAAGGAAAGGAACAACTATGAACGAGCTGATTTTGACCGAGGAAAATTTTGAAACCGCATTGCAAGACGAAAAGCCGTTACTTGTGGATTTTTGGGCGGAATGGTGCGGACCGTGTAAAATGACGGCGCCGATTTTGGAGCAAGTGCGCGAAACACATTCCGAGATCCGTGTCGGAAAGGTCAACGTGGACGAGCAAGGTGCGCTTGCCGCACGCTTTGGCATTATGAGTATCCCGACTTTGATCCTGTTTGAAAACGGAAAGGAAAAAAAGCGTGAGGTCGGCTTTATGCCGTACGAAAAGCTGGTTGCCGCATTCGAATTGTGAAAAGCGAAAGGAGTTTTTTATGATCCGCGACAACAAGTACAAAGGAACCGAAACCGAAAAAAATCTCGCCGCCGCTTTTGCGGGCGAAACACAAGCGCGCAGTAAATATGCGTATTTCGCCGAAGTGGCACAAGCCGAGGGATATGAACAAATGGCGGAAATTTTCCGCGAAACCGCCGAAAACGAACGGAAACACGCCAAGCTCTGGTTCGTCGAATTGGGCGGGCTTTCGGATACGAAAGAAAATCTCGTAAGCGCCGCCGACGGCGAAAATTACGAATGGACCGATATGTATGCGGGCTTTGCCGAAACGGCGGAAAAAGAAGGCTTTACCGAGCTTGCCACCCGTTTTCGCATGGTTGCCGATATCGAAAAGACCCACGAAGAACGCTATCGCAAGCTCATTCAAAACATCGAGTCGAGCGAAGTGTTTGCCAAAAGCAGTGTCAAAGTTTGGGAATGTCGCAACTGCGGTCATATCGTGGTCGGCATGGCAGCTCCCATGCTTTGTCCGGTCTGTTCCAAACCGCAAAGCTATTTTCAATTGCGCGCGGAAAATTATTGACCGCTTTTTCGTCGATTTTCGACATTTTCGTCTCGCCCGCGTTTTCACGCGGGCGTAATTTCTTTTTTGCGTTTTGTCGGTCACGTTCTCATTTCTTACCCAAACGCCCCCAAATCCGTGCTGTTTTTGTCGTAAAACAGGTTATTTTTGCATTTCTTGTGGTAAGAAAATCGATTTTATGTTAAGATATATGTGGGGTATCGGGGATTTTCGCAGTCCGAAAGGGCGAAGCAAACTCCGCTGTACGTCGAAGTTTTCCCCGCTCGGCACTTCATTTTCACGAAAATTCACGAAAGGATCGTAAGCCGTTTCCATGACTCGAAATTTTTCTCACCCTCATTCCCGAAACGAACGCGCGCAAACGTCGAATCATTTGACCGACACCTTGTCGGCGGATATTTTGCCGATCGATTCCGACGACCGTATTCGCGGTTGTTTGCTCGGCGGCGTTTTGGCTTGTTCGCTTTATGACGGTTTGGATCACGAGAGCCTTTTGCGAAACGATGTGATCCGTATCGCCTTGCTTTCTTTGGATTCGACTTCTCGTTTTTCCGACGACGGCAACGCCGAAAACGTCCTTACCGATACAAGCTACATGCAAGCGATCGATTACAAAGCGGCGCAAGCCACGTCCGATACCTATCCCCACCCCGCAAGTTATTTATCCGCCGCCATTTTGTGTCATATATTGCACCGTTCGGTCTTTTTTCCCCAAGACAGTCTGTCGAACGTCGTGACCGAAGCGTTGGAAACGGTTCAAAAGCTCTTTTCGCGCGAAGAATCTTTCCGCAAAGTAAAACAACTCGTTCGTCTTGCCGAAAAGCTTTCGCAAGACTCCGCCCCCGATCCGATCCATCTGCAAGCCCTCGCGCTTCGCTTTTCGGACACGGCTCTTCCGTATACCGCCTTTTATTGTGCGTTCCGCTATGCGTGTGACTGTGTCGGCGGCATACAAGCCGCTTTCGCGCATAACGAAGCCGACTGTTTTCAAACGGTTTTGGTCGGTTGCGTTCTCGGCGCGCGCGTCGGGTATCGGAAAATCATCGCCGAAAATGAGATTTCCCCGACGCTGAACAACGCCTTTCACGCCCTTATTCGAAAGCTTTTCGCCAAATCGTTCGATTCGACCGAAAAAAGCGTCACCGCTTCCAAACCCGACGTTCTGTCATTCGGCACTGTTTCCCGCCGCGCCAAATCCACGTTTATCGGTGCCGTATACGGTACTTTGACGGATATTTTCGATTATGACGCGGTCATGCATGCGTCGCATTTGTTCGTCGCTCACCCCGATCCGACCGATTCCCCCGAAATATTCCGTGTAGGCTCGGCAAAAATCGTCTGTGCGCGTGGTCTGCCCCGCCGTTTTGTGATCGAAGATCGTCCCGCTTGGCAAGGCGGTCGATGCGGAGAAGGCGACTATATCGTTTCGTGCTATAAAGCCTGTCTTACCCTTGCGGCAAACGACGGCGTGCGCCGTATTGCTTTTTTGCCCGTAACCGTCGATTCGGCTTCCTTTCCGTTGGAATACAGCGTGAAGATTGCGGTGCGTACCGTTATCGATTTTGTTGCCGAACATCCAAACGTATTTGATAAAATTTGTTGGATCGTAAATGACCCCGCCCATTTGGACGCCTGTCGAAAGCGTATCGAACGCTACGAACTGGAGCGCCTTGCGGAAAACGGCGAATTTTAGTTTCGAAAAAGTATCCTCATTTTATCTGCAAAAAAGAACACCCGACGTTTCATTCGAACGAAGCGTCGGGATTTTTGTTATTCGGTTTTCTTTCATCGCGAAACATTCGTAAAAAAGCGCGACAAATTCTTTTTTATCGTTTCTTTTTTCGCCGAAATCGGTCGAAAACGACTGTTTCCTTAAAACTTTCCGCCTCCGCCGCCGAAAGAAGAACCCGACGAAGAAACGTGCGTCGAACCGCCGTGATGCGAGCCGGACGAACCGTTCGTGTGATTTTGTTGCGGACGTGCACGTCGCGAAACGGTATGATACAAAAACAGATCTTGTCGTTCGGTCACCTGCATACTGCCGTCACGAAGATAGTCGGAGGCTTCCGAACGATAGCGCACGCTTTTCAGTTTGCTTTTCATGCTCAATACGACAATCAGTGCCACGATAAGCCCGAAAACCAGTGCGACGATCAGTCGATCGGTCGAAAACACCTGAAAGGTTTGCGGTAAGTATTCGTCAAACTCATAAAACTCTTCGGGGATCCGATATGTGCCTTCGTATTCCCGCTCATATTCCCGCTCGTTTTCCGAGTCGATCGTGCCGAGAGTCGAATCATATTCCTTTTGGCGTGCAATCGCCTCGTCGCACAGATCGGCAAAATTTCCGAACGCCGCCGCATATTCGCCGTCGGCAAGATAGGGAACCAGCATTTCCCCGATATAATCGAGCAATTCGTCCGAAAAGCAGTCGATCGCATAGCCGTGCGTTGCGATATACCAATCGCGTTCTCCCATATTGATCAGCAGTAAGACGCCGTCGCGCGTGTCGCCGTAACCGTACGCATACGTTTCAAATGCCCCTTCGGCATAATCGGCAACCGAACGGTTCCCGACCGTATCGGTCGTCAAAACGGCAATATCCATACACCGCGCGGTACGAATTTCTTCCAGCCGCTCCGACAGTTCTTCGCACTCCGCGTCGGTCAATAGTCCCGCCTCGTCGATGACGCGGGGATTTTCGTTCGAAAAATCCGCCGCCGCTGTCGACAAAACCGAAAAAAGCACCGTCAAAAGAAGAAGCGGCAACGCCGTAAAAAGAGCCTTTTGTTTTTTCATGCTTCTTCCCCCTTAAAGTGCGCCTGTCGCGCCGAGCAAGGTCAAAAACAGGTAAAGTCCCGCTCCGCACGCCGCCGTAAGTCCGAAAAACCATTTCCATGCCGCTTTCGCATCACACGGCAGATCACCAACCAATTTTCCCGTTTGCCCATTCATCGCAAACGTATAGGTTTTGCCGTTCGCACTTGTATTCAATATCCACACAGGAAAGAGTGCATAGCGCACCTTTCCGTTCGACAGCCGGATATTACTGCTTTCGGGAACAACGGTCGCATATCCGTTCACCGTCTCGCCGAATGCCCGCTCGGTCGCCTGCTTCACCCGTTCGTTTGCCCGTTCGGTGCTTTCTTCCTGTCCGACATCGTAACGGTTTGCCAAATAGCCCGCCAAATACGCCGCGTTAAAATCCACCGCTTCGCTCAAATCGTACGGTTCGAGCGATTCGGTCAGATCGTTTGCCATTTTGGACGATCCGTCCACCGGCACATGGTCGAATCCGAGTGTCCCGCCGCGACTCACCGCATAATGTGACGTTTCGGTGTAATCGTAACGACTGTCGCTCCACGTGCGAATGCGCGTCGCGCGGTAACGAATATTCGCCCGCACATCGGTATCGAACAGCCAAAACGGCACGTAGACACCTTGGATCTCGTCCAAATGATTTTCGTCCTTAAAGGCTTTCGGAAGCAACCGTTTGCCCGAAAAATGTTTTTTCAAATTGGCAACAGCGGCATTTTTGTCCAACCGAAACGGAATCACAAGATCGGGCTTCAGTTGTCCCGACAACTTGTTTTCCATAACGACGTGGTTGCCGCAAAACGGACACGACGTCGCCGCCGTGGTTTCGTCACCCACGATTTCGCCGCCGCAAGAACGGCAAACATAAGTACAAAGCTGTTCGGCGTCGTCCGCCGGCCATTCGTTGCTCGCTTTTTCCCATTCCGCGTGTTCGGTTTCGGTCTCGGTTTCTTTCAAAACGTGTTCGTATTCCGACAGCGTTTCGGGTTCGAATTCGGTATCGCAATACGGACATTTCAGCGTTTGCGAGGCGCTGTCAAAGGCAATCGCTCCGCCGCAACAGGGACACTTATACTCCCGCAGAGTTTGCATGCTTCCTCCTCATGTTTCCATTCGTTTGGATTCGTTTTGATATGTTTAATTCATTCTCGTCATTCTCGCGCTTTTTGCTTGCGTAAACATCCGTATCAGCGCACATCCGATTCGTCGAAACGGTCACCGCAATTCGGGCAGAATTTCGGCGGATTTTTCGGGTCTTCCGGCTCGTAGCCGCATTTGTCACAACGATACAAAGGCGCCCCGATCGGCTTTTTTTCGCCGCAGTTCGTACAGAATTTCCCTTTGTTCGCCGTACCGCACGAACAGATCCAGCCGTCTTCGGGACGTTTTGCGCCGCAATCGGGACAGAAATTGCCGTTTGCGACCGTGCCGCACGAACAGCGCCATGAGGAATCCTTGCCCGCACCGTCGTTTTCTTTTTGCGTCGACGCCATTTCAAAAAGCTGTTTTGCCGCATTGGTGCCGCCGACATTCGACGCCATTCCCATGCCCACAAAGCCGCCGATCGCGCCGTTTTCGTTTGCCGCCGCCGCTTTCATGGCGTCGGCTTGTGCGCCGACCAGTGTTGCGCCCGCCATCGACGGATCGCGCAAAATTGCCGTGCGCTGTGCTTGCTTGATGAGTTCGGTATCTTCTTCGGGCAAAGTCAACGAGCCGATGGCAATGCTGACCACTTTCAATCCGCGCAACTCGCCCCATTTTTCCGAAAGCGCCGTGTTCATGGCGTTTTCAAGTTCGGTCGTGTGCGAAACGATTTGATTGGGACGCAATTGCAGATCCGAAAGTTTGCCGAACGACGGCTGAAGTGCGCCGATAAATTCGGTTTTCAACTGCGTATCCAATTGCTCGCGCGTATATTCGCTTTCCACATTGCCGCACACGTTGGTATAGAACAGGAGCGGATTTTCGATTTTGTAGGAATAAACGCCCGAACAGCGTATCGACACGTCGATATCCAATCCGATTTTCGAATCGACCACACGGAAGGGAACGGGATTTGCCGTTCCGAATTTGTTTTCGAGAATTTCTTTGGTGTTGAAGTAATATACGCGCTGGTCTTTGGCGGTATCGCCGCCGAAGGTAAAGCGTTTTCCGATCGTCTTAAACGTTTCTTTGATCGCGTTTCCGAGGCTTCCCGAAAAAATCGACGGCTCGGTCGATGCATCGTATGTAAATTGTCCCGCCTCGGCGCAAACTTCCACGACTTTTCCTTGTTCGACGATCATCATGCATTGTCCGTCGGCAACGGCGATGCCCGATCCGCTCGTGATAATATTGTCATTGCCTTTCGTGTTGGACGAGCGTCCTGAAATACGCTTTTGCCCTTTGGTTACCAACACCTCTTTCGGCATGGCGTCGCAATAGAAAAATTCTTTCCATTGGTCGGCAAGTGTGCCGCCCAACGCTCCGATACCCGCTTTGATCAATCCCATAATATAAAACTCCTTTCAAAAAATACTGCTTTGACCGACGCAAACGTATCATTCGTCCTTTCGTCGGCATAAAGCCTTTCTTTGTTCTACCCACTATTATACACTATTTTCGCCGTTTGTCACGAAAAAATCGCAAAAAAATCGATTTTTTCGGTTCGTCTTGCTCAATTTAGCCCGCAAAATAGCAATCGTTTTCGTTTTTTCACGCCGAGCGAGACGCAATGAATTTTTCCACCCAATAAACCGTGTAGGTATACAGATCTTCCAAGGTGCCGTTTGTGTAACCGCGACAGATCTTCACATATTCACACAGAAGTCCCTCCAAAAAGATTTGCAGATCCAATTCCAAATGCACGCGATTTTTGATACGACTGTCGTTGTAACACAGCTCCAAAAGTTTTTCCGACGCGATCGTCGTCAGCTTTTTGGCGGCAAACAAAAAATCGTTCGAACGGCAGAGCAATCGGTAGTTTTCATTGTTTTTGCGAATGAATTCGAAAATCGAATCGATGAATTGCAAAATGTTTTGCGATTCAAACAGCCGCGCGGTATCGAAAAACGCGTCGATCATTTCGTTTTCGTAATCCTCGGCAACGCCGTAAATATCGTCGTAATGCGAATAAAACGACCCGCGACTGATATCGGCGCGCTTGCACAGCTCGCTGACCGCGATTTTTCCGAGTTCTTTCTTTTCGGACAACATTTCGGCAAATACTTTCTTGATGACCCGCCGTGTTTTTCTGGACGAATTGTTCAAATTCTGCGCTTTCATATCGGTTTGCCTTTCTTCTTTTTACACTTTTTTCGACATTGTTCAGATTTTAACACTGATAAAATATTTGTACTTTTCTGTACGCCTCGATTCTATTATAATACAACACAGTTCAAATGTCAACACTGTTAAAAAAAGAAAGGAGCTTACCACATGGGAAAAGAGAACACGCTTCGTTCCGCCTCGGAACCGATTCTCGAAGTCAAACATTTGACCAAAGATTACGGCTTCGGGCGCGGCATATTCGACGTTGATTTTCGAGTAAACAAAGGCGAAGTGTTCGGCTTTTTGGGGCCGAACGGTGCGGGAAAATCCACGACCATTCGTCATCTCATGGGCTTTTCGAAGCCCGATTCGGGTTCGGCGCAAATTTTCGGTTACGATACGTTCGAGCATTATGCCGATTTTCTCAACCGCGTCGGCTATATCCCCGGCGAAATCGCCTTGCCGGCGGGTCTTACCGGATGGGAATTTATCCGCATGATGCAAGATATGCAAAACATACATAATCGAGAGCGTTTGGAATAAATGCTTTCGCTTTTTGCGTTGGAAGACAATGTTCTGCGCGGCGAAACCAAACGAATGAGCCTCGGCGTTAAGTGAAAATTGGCGGTGGTAACGGCATTCATGTCCGACCCCGACGTTTTGATTCTGGACGAGCCGACCAGCGGATTGGGCCCCGTTATGCAGGAAAACTTTATCGAATTTATCCACGAAGAAAAGAAACGCGGCAAAACGATTCTGCTGTCCAGTCACTTTTTTCCGAGATCGATTCGACATGCGACCGTATCGCAATTTCCTATTACAACAACGCCGAAGAGGGAGCTTCGATATTTCTGGCGGGCAATGTCGACAGCGAAACGGTTGAGGCTCTTTTGGACACCCTTTCGTCCTACGGTGTCACAAAAGAAAAATACGATTCGTTCGGCTACACCTACGATTCGGTCAAGCATATGGCAAAAACTTCAAGCGTCACCTATCGCGGCCGCACGGATTACGAACTGGGCTTGCTTCCGACCGATACAATCAAGGCGAATTTGCCGACAAAAACACCTATTTGACCGCCGTTTCAGGCGCTCTCGAAGAAATCGGGAAAGCCGATCTTTACACCTTGATCGTCGGTTCGATTTTCTATAAATTGGCGGGGCTCTTGTTGCCGATCATTTACATGATCATGGCGTCGAACAATTTGATTGCCGGTCAGGTCGGCAGCGGGTCCATGGCATACGTTCTTTCGACTTCGACGAAGCGTAGCACGGTCGTGTTCACGCAAGCGGTATACCTTATCGGTTCGCTCCTTGCCATGTTCGGTCTTACGACCGCGACCGGCTGTGTCTGCTTGTCGCTTGTGCCCGAGGAAATCGAACTGACCTACGGCAATTTGCTTCTCTTAAATCTCGGTGCTTTTCTCGTGCTCTTTGCTCTTTCGGGACTTTGCTTCTTCACTTCCTGACTGTTCGATCGAAGCAAACGCTCGATGGCAATCGGCGGCGGGCTTTCGATCTTCGACTTGGTTGCCGCCATGCTCGGCTTGTTCGGCAGTCCCGTCATTCCGTCGGTCGTTCGGCTGGACGCGCTGAACCGTTTCAACTACGCTACCGTCATTTCGCTCTTTGATGTTATTTCGATCATCGACGGCACAAACGCGTATATCGCAAAATTCGTCGTTCTCGGCATTATGGGACTTGTGGTTATATTCTCGGCTCGATTCGTTTCACCAAAAAAGATTTGCCGCTGTAATAGACGATTATAGCATAAATGCTCTCCGTATTTCTTTACGGAGAGCCTCTTTCGTATATCAATTTTTGTCGGGATTTGTTTGCATTTTACTTTTGCGATACGCCGTCGGCGTCATACCGAGACGTTTTTTGAAAAGTCGCGCAAAATATTGCGGATCGGAAAATCCCGCATCGTGCGCCACCCGTTCGATCGAACAATTTTCGTCTTTCAGATATTGCAGAACCCATTCAAACCGTTTATCCAAAACATATTGATGAGGGGTAACGCCGTATTCGGTCTTAAAGCGCTTGATAAAATGCCCGACCGTCATTCGGCAGGCGTCGGCATAATACGACAGCGGTAGTTCGTGGCGGTAATGCTCATCGATATGATTTTTGATTGCTACCATATACGAACGGTTCCCGTCGGGTAAAAGCGAAATTCCCGAATAAAAAGTCAGCGACGAAATATACATGGTGTCGTTCGGTTCAAGTCGATTCGAACCTACGATTCCGAACGGGTCGATCTTGATCTGTCGCAAGATCGGGCGTTTCATACCGGCAAGAACCTTTTCGGTATTTTCCGACAGCTCAATCTTAAAAAGAACGCTCGACCACCGATTCCGACAAAGAGGCGCATAGTAATCCTCCCCGAAATAGAGGTTGGTATACGGCGTATGAATATCGGCGGCACGCGGGTCTTTGTCGATATCGGTCTCTTCGACGCAATTCAAAATACGCAATCGCGCCGACCGTTCTTCTTTCCCGTCGCTTTCGAAATAATAGTGCATTTGCATATAGCGGCAATGCCGCGGGTCGATTCGTTCGGATTGAAGCCGATAATTTTCCAGCACGACAAGTTCGCTCTTTTCACGGTTGGGCGTGATCTTCACACATTCGCGCCCATGAAAAACGCCTTTTTTCCGAAATGCCACCTTGTCGACCGAAAAGCCGTCGATTCCGACCGTGCTTGCGGGCAGTTCAAGACTGTGCAACCGTTTGGAAAGCATCGTGCAAAATTCCAACATACGCGAGGTGAAAAGCAACGGCGCGCCGATTTGCGAACTTGTCCTGTCATCGGAAAACATTTCTTCCAAAATCGAAAAAAGTTCGCCGTTCATCGGGTAAGAAACATTCGTCGCAAGCGAAAGCTCGGACAACACATGAAAGAGCGAACCGTGAAACGAAATGCAGGAAATGACCGAATCGGGATCCGATTGCACTGTAATGCGGTCGTCCTCAAAAAAAGCCGCCCACCCCTCACATAACGATATATCTTTCGCTTTTCCCGTGATTCGCACGTTGCCCGCCGTAACGGCAACAAGGTGATGCGCGACCGAATCGGACGGTGGAAATTGTCGCTCGCGGTCGTCGGTTTTGATAACCGATTCGCACGTAAAACGCAACGAATATTCCCCATTCAAAAGTTCGTTCATAGCACACGCCGCCCCTTTCTTATGCTTTGTGCAAATCTTTCGTCACCGCGCATAAAAAATCCGCGCAGACGAATATTCCAAGGTTTTCGCTTCTATTCTAACATAAAATTTTCCCATTGTACAGAATTGTTTCGAAAAAACATCCTTTTTTATCGTTTTTGAGGCATACCGATCGAAAAGACTGTGATAAAATATGGATGGGTAACATCGGGCGTTTTCGAAATCTGTAAAGATGAAGAAAACACAAATCCCTGCGAAACGAATACCCCGCTCCGACAAAGGTCGAAGTCTATCCTATCGTAACATCGAATATTAAGAATCAACCATCGGGAGAAACGATCTATGAACAACGAAACAATCCACCATATTCTTGAAATGGAAGAACGTATACGTGAATTTGACCGCTACGAACCCTTTACGAGCGAAAAAATTCGGCGCGGTATCGAAGAATATCGTAAGGGTCTGTTTGCCGTAAAAATTCTCGACCGCGACGGCAATCCGTTAAAAAATGTCAAAATCAAAGCCGTACAGCAAAGCCATGAATTCAAATTCGGCTGTTCCACATTTTTGCTCGATCAATTTCCGGAAGAAGAACGAAACAAAAAATATCGCGAAAAATTCAAAAAGGTATTTAATTATGGCGTTGTGCCGCTATATTGGGACACCCTTGAACCGAAGCAAGGTCAGTTGCGTTTCGACAAAAATTGTGAGAACATTTATCGTCGTCCCTCGTTGGATTTGATCAAAGAATACTGTGTCGAAAACCAAATCCGCATGAAAGGGCATTGCCTGATGTATAATGCGTTCAATCCCGATTGGTTGCCGGAAGATCGCCGTTCCGTTCGCATGGCGGTTGACAAGCGATCCCGCGAAATTGCCGAGCGCTACGGTGACGATTTCTTGGATTTGGACGTTATCAACGAGATGTTCACCGTTTACAAAAACACCTACGGCGCAACACATCGGAAATTTCCGATTTGCGATGATAAACAACACGCCAAATGGGCATTTGATATCGCGAAAAAATATTTTCCGAATTCAACGCTGTTTTGGAACGAGGGCTGTTTCGAAACGTTCGGAAAAGACAGCGGTCAATATTGCGGCGACAAAAGCGTTTATTACTTAATGCTGAAGCGCCATTTATCGGAGGGCGTTCCGATTGAGGGAATCGGCATGCAATTTCATGCGTTCGAAACCGACCATTCCGAAGTGTACAACGCCCTGCGGTTAAACGACGTTTTCGAAACCTATTCCGAATTTAACCTTCCGATACACATAAGCGAAACATCGATTCCCTCTTGGTCGAACGATAAAGAAAACGAACACCTGCAAGCGGAATTGGTAAAACGTATGGTATCGCTGTGGTTCAGCCAAAAGAACATTGAATCGATCGTATGGTGGAATTTGGTCGACGGAACCGCCTACGGCGACGAAAACAAATTCTTTGCGGGCTTGTTGCGAAACGATATGAGTCATAAACCGGCATACGACGTTTTGGACGAGCTGGTGAACAAAACTTGGCACACCGAAGTCGTAACCGAAACAAACGTGGACGGAATAGCCGTATTCAACGGATTTTACGGCGACTACGATATCACGATCGAAAGACCCGAACCGCTCTGCCGAACCCTTTCGTTCGTAAAAGAGAATACGGGATATCATCATTTTGATTTCAAGTTGAGAGCGCAGTCGATAATACTGTAAGCAAAAAGCAGTCCTGTTTCCATTGCGAAACGGGACTGCTTCGATTTATTGTCGCCGCTGTTTCCGAGAAAACAGACGCGCCTTTATGACGGCGTTTCTCTTATTTCTTCGAAAACGAAAATACGGTGGTTTTATCGTTCTTTTCGAATTTTTTCAAAACGGCTTCACCGCGGTTTGGGCTGTCGGGTGCATATTGCGTTTCCAAGCACAAAGCGTTGCGCGGTACTTGCTTCACGCCGCCCTTAAAGGGTACGATATCGTTCATGCAATTGCCGGTATAGAGCTGAACGCACGGGCAATCGGTATACACATTCATGACGAGCGTGTCGCCGCAAAGGGTCGCACAACGATACAGCGTTCTGCCGTCAAACGAAAACGGAACGTCCTTGCGAATCACATAATTATGGTCGTAGCCGCTTCCGAGGGCAAGCTGTTCGTCGTCGACATCAATATCGCGTCCGACCGGCTTTGCAAGGTTAAAATCAAACGGCGTACCACTGACGGGACGGTTTTCGATCGGAATCAATTTGTCGTTTACGGCACTCATCTCGTCGGCATCCAATCGGAGCGTATGCGTAAGCACCGTGCCGCTGTCGTAACCGTTGAGGTTAAAATAGGCATGGTTGGTCATATTGAGGACCGTATCGGCATCGCTTTCGGCGGTATAATGAATCGAAAAATCGCCGTCTTTTACGCGATAGGTGACCGAAACGTCCAAATTGCCGGGATACCCCTCCTCGCCGTCGGGGCTGAACAGGGACAAAACAAGCTCTTCACAATCGGGCTTTACGATCTCGGTAACGCCGAAAACGCGCTGATTAAAACCGACGTCTCCCCCATGTAAATGTGTGACGCCTTTTTCATTTTTGGCAAGACGGTATTCTTTTCCGTTCAAGGTGAATTTTCCGTCGCAAATGCGGTTGGCATACCGCCCGATGAGTGCGCCGTGATAACCGCTGCCGCGCAGAATATCGTCAACATTGCCGTAAGCGCAAATGACATCTTTGCCGTCCACGACAAGCTCGTGGATAATGCCGCCGAGATTCAATACGGTTGCCCGCACATTTTGACTTTCGAGCGTATAAGCGTAAATAACGGTACCGTCGGGCATGGTGCCGAAGCGTTCTTTTTTCATGTTTGTCTCCTTTTCGGGGCTATCTTTGTCCCGCGTTCTTTCAAAGCTCTTTTGTATTCAAAGTTCCCAAATGGTCAAGCACCTTGATAAACAATCCGCCGATCACCGTACGGTTTTGGAAACTGCATTGCTTCGCCGTCGTGGTGAAATACCAGTCAGTCATCGGAACGCGCGACTCGCTGTGATGATAGGCTTTCCAAAGCGGTTCGACAAATCTTTCGAAGTCCTCGTCGTCGCGCAACATGGTTGCCGTCCATACAAGCCAGTCGGCTTTCGTGTAATCCGAGCGGCTGTCCAGCGGCATGCCATAGGGATTGATGTGTTTGAAGTTCGACGAAAGTTCACTGGCAAAAACTTCGGACGTGAAAAGTTCGGTTCCGAACAACTTGTCCCAAACGGCATTGTATTTCATACTGAATGAGTCGGGTTTGTCGAAAGCCAGTCGATAACTGCCGTCGCCGTTTGCCGCACGCTTGCACCAGCTTGCCGCCATCTTGCGAGCTTCGGACATATATTCGTTGTATTTTTGCTTTTTGCCGAGCATTTTATTGAGAATCGCAAACGACGCAACCCCCATAACCGCTTTAAGGGTCAAATTGCAATTGTGCGCCAGATGTCCCGCAAAATCGTCGGTGCAAAGCTGATTTTCGGGGTCGTAGCCGTAGCGAAGCAAATACGACGTCCAGTTTTCAAGCGTTTCCATATGCTCGCTCGCAAAAGAGGGATTGCCGTCGGCAAGAGCACATGCCGCTTCCATGATCAGCATGTTCCCACATTCTTCGACCGGCATTTGCAATTCGAAGATCTGCTCGTTTTGTTCACGGTCATAACCGTAAACCTGACCGGTAACAAGCGGATATTGCCCCGCGTCATGCGGCGCAAAATCGAATTTCCATGCGTCACTTGCGGCAAATTTGTAGATCGGGCGCATCATACCGCGCACCAATTCGGGGTTATACAAAAGGAAAAGCGGAATCGACGGATAGCTGACGTCGACGGTGGCGGCACAGGCGTTCGAGAAACATTCTTTCGAAATAAAGAGAATCTCGCCCTCGTCGGTTACGGCGATCTTGTGAGCGGCAAACGCTTGACGGTAGGCAAGTTCGAGCATTTCGGCATATTTTTTTCCGCCGGCACGAACGCCGTCCAAGAATAATCCCTCGGAAAATTGTTCGCAGTCGAGATAGGTTTCTTCGTAGCCGTAAAGCGCTTCGGACATGGCTTCTTCGATTCCCTTGCCGTCGGCGTTCCAATACGACGGAAGCTGTTTTCCGAAATAGTCGATACTGCGAACGTCGTCATAGGCAAACAGTACCAGCGCGTCCTCATGCGAAAGGTCGAAGCGAACGCCGATGCGGCTCATATCGTCGTGAAGCGAAAAAGTTTCGGCGTTTTCGCCGCATGCGGCAAGATAAAAACAGCCCCAATCGATGCGCCGATCGTCCCCCGAGCAATTCAAAACATTCTGCTCGGCGTTTGCCATACAAATACATGCCATGTCGGGAATGTCGACTTGTGTGCATACCGTGTCCGATTGTCCCGCTTCATTCAAGCAAAGCTGTTCGGACGCAGTAATATCTACCAAAACGGTATGTTTTCTTCCGTCACGTGTATGTGCCGACAGTTTGAGATAGGAAACCGGTCGGCTCAACAATTCAAAATTGTCAGGCAAGAGCGGCGTTGTGAAACACAGCTTCAAGCGAATCTTTTCGTTTTCAAACGTATAGTAAGTCGAAAGCGCATTATAATCAAAATCGGTTTGTTCGAGGATCGGTTGTTCTCCGCATCCCATAAAACGAAAGGGCTCGCCGTCGATCGTAACAGTTCCGCGCAGCGCGTTCGGCTTTCCGGTCCAATGAACCGTGTCGCTGTCGTAGAGTTTGTCCGAAAAAGACCAAACCGAAAAATACGGGTCAACGGTAATAAGGGGTATGGCGGGCGGTCTGAGTTTCATATGAATGTCCTTTCTCACATAGGGTGCGCCGCGCGAAAAAATTTTCTGTCGACGCACAAAATTTTCCTAACAAAAAAACGGTGGCAGGCGTAAAAACTCGCCTACCACCATTATACACAAAAATTGTTTCTTTTCAAGAGCTTTTCGCAATTTCACGAAAAATCAGCAGAAAACGTCAACCACGCAGTAGAAAAGGTCAATCGAAAAGCGTTCCTCAAAGCGACGTTTTTATAGGGAAATACGTTTGCATTTCGGCTTCCCCACGATCGGCAAAAGCAAAATACGGAATCAAGTGAAGCGAACCGTTTACTTTTTCGGGTGACTTGTCGGAATAGAGCGTGTCGGTCATCACCAATCGATAGCCGTCCGCCGAAAGATTCGGCACACCATACGCTCCGCTTTCAACAGTGATCGGCTTTTGCGGGTCGGCAACAAAATTCATAACCGAATCGTTGTCGATCGTTTCGGCACAGTAAACGAGCGGACCATACATAACGGCGGCGCGACCGATCGTATCGTAAACGGCTGTGTTGGCATAAACGAAACGTGGCGAAAGGTGCAGATCGACCGTAATTTCGGCTTCTCCGAGCGACGAAACGTCAAAATACGCATAGCCGTCTTTTGCGTCATACGTAAGGTTGGCAGTAAATCCTACTGCGTAATAGGGAATACGTACCGCTACTGTTTTGACGCCCTTTGCGCGAATTGAAATTTTGCCGTCAGTCGGAAAATCGCATTTCAGTTCCGCGTGTTTTTTACCGTCGTCCAGAGTCGACGCGATAAACTGATTTACAAACAAAATATCCTCGTTATCGGCGTACGAGTAAATATAGCCGCCGATCGAAGCGATAAGGCGCAGAATGTTGGGCGGGCAACACGAACAGCCGAACAGCTTTTGACGAACGCGCGGCGCGCGATGCGGATTGAAAAACGGATAGTCGATGCGATAATCTTCATCGCGAATTTCCAGCGGATTTTCGTAGAAGAACGAATTGCCGTCGGTCGAAACGCCCGAAAGGGCACCGTTGTAGAAAGCTCGCTCCACAATATCGCCATACATGCCTTTGGGGCTGTACAGTTCCATACGGCGCGCATACATGCCGAGCGAAATGGCGGCACAAGTTTCGGCATAAGCCGACTTGTTGGGCAAATGATAATCGGTCGTGTAGCGTTCACCCGCATAGGTCGAGCCTTGTCCGCCGGTGACGTACATACGCTTTTCGATAATATTGTCAAATACGCGTTCGCAAGCGCCGAAAAGCTCTTTGTCATCGGTTTCATAAGCAAGATCGCATGCGCCCGACATAAGGTAATTCAAACGCACGCTGTGTCCCTCGGCAGTCGATTGCTCACGAATCGGGCGATTGTCGAACGAATAGAGCGGGTCGTCGAAAACCGGCTTGTCTTTGGTGCTGCGTCCGCGCACATCGATGAAATGGCGGCAAAGCTCCAGCCATTTTTTGTTTTTCGTCGTGCGATACATCGTGATAAGAGCCAATTCGATTTCGGGGTGACCGGGGGTATCGAAAGCGGCGCTGTGATCTTCGATGAAAACCTTGTATATATAATTGCCGTAACGCTCCATGAGACGAAGGTATTTGTTCTTGCCGGTCGCGTTGTAATAGGCACATGCCGCTTCCATGTGGTGACCGGCACAATACAGCTCATGCGCGTCGCGATCGGTGAAGCGCTTGTTCAGACAAAAGGGAACATAATACAAATTGTAATAGCCGTCATAGGTCATGCCACGTTCGATTGCGTCGACCAAGGCATCGATTCGCTCGACCAGCTCGGGGCGGTCTTCGTACATCAAAATGTAAGCGGCGCCCTCGATCCATTTGGCAACGTCCGAATCCCACGGCTTGATCCATTCACTGTGTTCGGGCTCGTAATCGAACCAAAAGGCGCGGATGCGTCCGGTGTCGTCGAAGCGCTTGTAGACTGCTTCTTCGGTCACAGTTTTGTTGATATCCTGTCGATTCTTCCAAAATCCGTCGTTGACGGTAACATGTTTCAGCGAAATAGGAGTCAGTTTCATCATGATTTTCCTCTCTTAAAGCATTTTTTGACAGATGCGATCTTACCCGTTGACAAGCGGGCGAAAATACGATATACTTACATTATAGACTAAAATCCATAGCTTTCAAGGGAAAATATAAGCAGAAAAGTGAGAAATTCCGACATGTTTTTGAAAGAAACCATAGATGAATCGGCTATCACGTTCGAAACCTGCGGGCAATTTGTATCGCGCGGGGAATGGATCCACCCGACACGAGTGTTACATTCGTTTGAGATCATTTTCGTGACGGCGGGAAAGGTACACATTCGACAGGAAGAACGGGAGTATCATTTGGAAAAGAACGACGTTTTGCTGCTCTCGCCCGAACGGGAGCACGGCGGGCTTGCACCGTCGCGCGATGTGTCGTTTTTTTGGCTGCATTTTCGTGGGACGATCCGACCGACCGAAAACTGTTTTCGTTTTGATGAGGGCAGAACGACAGCACTGCTTTCGCTTTTTCGCATGCTTTTGCACAACGTAAACACACCGTTTTATCCCGTATCGTCGAGCGAATATTTGACGCGGCTGATTTTGAACGAGTTATCCTATCTTTCCGATAGGAATATCAGCTCGAACGGTTTGCTCCACCGCATAGCGGAATATATCGCGGCAAACCTCGCCCTTCGCCCGAGTGTAACCGACATTGCCGACCATTTCGGCTATAACCCCGATTATCTCTGCCGCCTGTTCAAAAAGCGTCATGGACAGACTTTGCAATCGTTCATTATCGCGCAAACCGTAAAGCACGCCGAATCCCTACTACTACGCTCGGAAATGAGTCTTTCGGAGGTCGCCGCTTTTTTGGGTTTTGAAAACGAAAACACCTTTTCAAAGTTTTTCAAATATCATGAGGGCGTAACGCCGTCGCAATATGCTTCGGTCTATTACAATACACACGTCAATCACAGTTGAACCCGACGCATATTTTTCGCCCTATCGTCATATTCTATAAGCAAAACTCAAATCCGGAAGTGGAGGCTTCTATGAATACCAATATCAAAGGCGCTTCGTCGATTTCCTGCCCCAAACTGATTCTTTCGGAGGTGGCGGTTCTTGCTGTCGGCATGCTCGGCGGTTGGGTCGCACGCGACGGCTTTTCGAGTTATAATCGTTTGCACATGCCACCGCTCGCGCCGCCCTCTTGGCTTTTTCCCGTCGTTTGGACGATTCTGTATTTGCTTATGGGCTTCGGGGGCTATTTGGTGGCAAAAAACGGTGAGGACGCCAAAAACACCTTGACTTTCTTCGCCGTCTATATGGTCTTAAACTTTCTATGGCCGACCGTATTTTTTGTACACGGTGCCTTTTTGGCGGCATTTTTTTTGTTGGTTACCCAATTGATTTTACTTGCCGTCTGCTTTTTCCCGTTTTATCATGCTTCGCCCTTGGCGGGTCTGTCCCTAGTCCCGACCGTCCTTTGGACGCTTTTCGCCGGTTATTTGAATTTTGCCTTTTTCTTGCTGAACCGATAATTTTTTCGAAAAAAACAAACCCCGCAGAGTTCCGAACAAGCACGCTAAAAAAGTTGTTCGATTTTGACTCTGTGGGGGTTTCCTTTTCATTCAAAAATACAGCGTCTCTCTCGGTCAGTTCGCCACAGGCACCGTGTCGCTGTCGTCGACAAAAGTCACCAGACGAATGTCGGCACCGACCTTACGCAGCTTTTCGACAATATTTTCATATCCGCGCTGAATATGGTGAATATTTTCAATTTCGGTTTTTCCGTTCGCAACAAGTCCCGCAATGATCATCGCCGCTCCCGCGCGCAAATCGACCGCCTTTACGGGTGCCGCCGAAAATTCGGTATTGCCCTCGATAACGGCAAGCTTTCCGTCGACTTTGATATCCGCCCCCATAAGGCGAAGTTCTTCGACATAACGAAAACGGTTGTCCCAAACGCCCTCGGACATCATGCTGACACCATTGGCAAGACACATCAAAACGCACATTTGCGGGTTCATATCGGTCGGGAAGCCGGGATACGGCAAAGTCTTGACCGAAATTTTGCTCAGCTCACCGCTTCGTGCGATACGAATCGAATCGTCGAACTCCTCGACCGTCACGCCCATTTCGATAAGCTTTGCCGAAATCGATTCGACGTGCTTGGGAATCACATTGGTAATAAGACAATCTCCGCTCGTGGCAGCGGCGGCAACCATAAAGGTGCCCGCTTCGATCATATCGGGGATAATGGCATAATTGACACCGTGCAAACGCTCAACGCCTTTGATCTTGATCACATCGGTGCCCGCACCGGTAATCGATGCGCCCGAAGCGTTCAAAAAGTTGGCAAGATCCACCACATGCGGTTCGCGTGCGGCATTATCAATCACGGTTACCCCCTCGGCACGACAGGCGGCAAGCATTATGTTGATGGTGGCGCCGACCGAAACACAGTCCATGTAAATGTTGGAGCCTTTCAGTCCGTTTTCGGTCGCGTCCACGTCAATATAAGCGCTTTCCACGTCGATCTTGGCACCGAGCGCTTCGAAGCCTTTCATATGCTGGTCGATGGGACGAACGCCGAAATCGCAACCGCCGGGATAGGCGGCATGTGCCTTGCGGAAACGTCCCAGTTCCGCGCCGAGAATGTAATACGATGCACGCATTTTGCGAACCAATTCGTACGGCGAACTGCCGGCACGGATCCTGCGCGTGTCGATTTCGTAGGTGGTTTTATTCAAGCGTTTCACTTTCGCTCCGATACTGCTCAAGATCGCAAGCGAATGGGCTACGTCGCTTATATCCGGAAGATTTTCGATTATACATTTATCCTCGGTAAGAATGGTACCGAAGATGATGGCAACCGCGGCATTTTTCATACCGCTGACTTCAATTTCTCCGCGTAACGGCTTGCCGCCGTTAATAACCAACTTTTCCTTTTTCATTCGATCTTCTCCTGACTGGCTCATATTCCGCACGATGGGCGGATTGGAATAGAAACGTAAAAAGGACGTTTCGGATTGAGAACAAGGTGTGCAAAACACGCACACAAGGTTATACATATACAGTATAACACATTTTTTTGAAAAATGGAAGATATTTTAGAATTTTTTAACAATTTATACGGAACTTTACTTATGCGTCGTTTTCCCTTGCCTCTTTTCCGGTCAACGCGTTGAGCCGTTTTGTTTCAACGGTTCCGTCGGCTTTTTCATACCGTATTTCCCATGTCGGGATCAAATAATACTTCAAGCTGTCGTACGGCAAAAAGGTATAGACCGGTGTTTCGGACAATATGGTAATCGGTTCTTCCGCCGATGCTTCCGAATCCAAATGGTACAAAATGCTGATCCCGTCGAGGATTTCGGCATTGTAAGCCGCTTTCGGCGGGGAAAAGAGCAGATCGCCGCAGACCCCGACGATTTTTTTGTCGCGAAACGCAAAATACAAAACCGTGTCGGCAAGATCGCACTTTTCAACCGTCAATCTACAAGCGGCGAGAAGCAAATCATCCTTTTCGCTTTCGCCGAGTAAACGGAATCCGACCGATTCCCCGTACACACGTGTAAAAAATTCATCGATTTCTTTTTTTACATAACGCGTTTTTGCCGTTCCGTCGAACGCCTCGATCGAAAGCGACGAAAAAGGATTCTCGGAAAAGTCCGAATCGAAGAATTCAAAACGACATTTTCCCGAAACGGTCGCGGCGGCAAGCGTTTCGCCGTCACTGCCCAACGAAAGCGAAAGCCCGTTCGGCAAATCGAAATAATTGATGTTTTCGGCGATATACGTGTCGCTTTTCTCGGTAAGCACCGCCAAAGTGGCGAGCAGCGACGTATGCGTTTCGGCGGCGGTATCTCGCATGATTTCGGCATACGCATTTTCGGTTTCATACAAATAGACCGAAGAGGACAAAACACGCGTGTCGACGGAATCGTTCGTATCGATTCCTTTGACGAGAAGATTTTCCCGTGCTTCGGAAAGCATATCGTCGGGAAGATACAGCGCACTTTTGCGTTCGAAAAGCAATGCCGTTCCGACCATCACATCGATGATCAGCAAAATTACGATCAAGGCAAGATTCGTCTTGTGCCAATTCATGCTTTCCCCTTCCTTTCCGCGCGTTTTTTCTTCCCGTTTCCGATCCCGATTTTGATCTCATTTCCGCTTTCGATGCCGTTCTCTTTCGAAACGTTTGTGTTTTTGCCGTCAACCGCGTTTGCGTTTTCCTTTCGGAGGGCGGGTACGTTTCGGTTTGCATAGGTCGTCACATTTACTTCCATGTCGGTCGCTTGGTCTGTATCGGGCATTTCCGCGTTGGCATTGTCGCTTTCCGATTCGGCATTTTCGTTGCCGCTCACGTAAGAAAATGCATACCGTGCCCGATATATGCCGTCGGTTTCGTCTTTCGTGTAAACGGCGGCAAAATCACGCGGCGGTACTTGTTCCTCCGCTCCCGCATACGATACGGCAAACAACAGCCGTTGGGGAATGTCGCCGTATGTTTCTTCGTGCGCTTCGTATACATGGGCAAGCAGCGACGCGGCTACAAGCGAATCGTTGTCAAAAACAAATTCGGCGGCATTTTCGTTTTCCCGAATAACGATTCCGTCGGCGGTATACGAAAAGCGCAGGGTAAGACGCGAATCGGCATACGATGCGGACGTTAAACAGAACGAAGCATACCCGCCGAACTGTTGCGGATCCAGCTTTCGCAAAACGTGATACGCCGCACATACTTTGTCTTCAAAAGAGCCGACAGCCGTTTGGCGGTCACACAAAAGTGCGATCGGAATACCGCCGCCCGCCGGACTCCAATACCGAACGTTTCCTTTTTCATCGATTTGAAGTTCGCCCATATCCTCAACGTAAGTGACCGAGGCGTTCGACGAACTTTGCCGCGTGATATAGCGGCGCGTGTTGTTCGGACTGAAGCCGAAACTTTGCAAAACAGCGGCGGTTCGATTGGAACCGGAAGAGAGATAGTCGTCCTCAGGTATCGTTACCGAAAGGGTGGGACGTGCCACCGAACCGTTGTAGACGGCATAACGCCGATTTTCCCATGAAACAAACGAAAAGGACGTCATCCCCTCATTGTTAAGATATGCGGAAAGCGAATCAAAAGTCAACGCCGTCCGTTCCGCGCCGGTCAATACGGTCACGGTTCCTTCACTGTCGACGGCGGCGCCGCTGATAACGCCGCGCTCACTGCAAAAAACGAACAATTCGCGGATACTGTACGATTCGCGTGAGGAAACAAACGAATTTCCCGTAAGCAACGGATAGATCGACGCCGACGGGACCTCGCTCGGAAACAAAATATAAACGCAACGTTCGCTCCCGTACAGTTCACGGTCGATATAGGCGGTCTTTGCCGATTCGGACGCAAATTCGGGACGATAGGCGTTACCCGAAAAAAGATTCAATACGTACGTACGAACGGTGCGCACCAATTCCGAGCGGGTCGAAAGATCGCTCGGTGCCAGTTTTTGTCCGTCCGAAACGACACCGATAAAGGCGGGGAAAATAAACGAATCGTCTTTTTCGGCAGTCGAAGTATAGGCGGCAAAGTCGCCGTGGCGGGCGTCCAATTTGGGAAGTCCGCCGTAATTTCCGACGTTTTTCAAAAGGCAATATTGCGCGAACAATACGATCAAAGCAACGACCAAAACGGCAATACAGGCAGTTTCGATAAAACTGTAACGTTTTCGACGTTCGGCAGTTGCGTTTTGTTTGTTTTTCGTATGTTTTTTGCGACTTTCGTCTCTTTCGCTTTTCGACTCTTTTTCGGTTTTCACGGCGCGCCTCCTTTCCCGTTTTCGTATTCGCTTTTTCGTTTCGATTTTTTCGAATTTTTGATATTTTCGATGTTTTCCGACCGTTGTCTTTGTTTTTCGGTTTGCTTTTCGTGTTATTTCGTTGCGTCGTTTTCTTCGTCCGACGGTGCATCGACCGTTTTGGACAGCGAATCGATCAGCGACGAAATGCGCGCACCGTTTTCCATACTGTGGTCGCAGATGAACGTAAGTTCGGGCGTCATGCGCAGATTGAGTCGCGCCGCCAGTTCGCGGCGAATAAAGCCCGCCGCACTTTTCAATCCCTTACTCACTTCTTTTTCGTCCCCGCCGTAGACACTGAAACGCACTTTGCAATATTTGAGGTCGGGCGTCGTATCGACGGCAACAATGCTGACAAACGAAGCGTGGATCCGCGGGTCTTTTACGCCACGCAAAATATCGGTCAGCTCGCGGGTGATCTCTTCGTTAACGCGCGCCGTCTTAAAAGCGGCACTGCCTTTGTTTTTGGAAGGCATACGGCAATTTCCTTTCTGCTTGTTTTCGGCTCTTTCGCTTTTCAAAATTTTTCAAAAGCAAAAGTACAAAAACGAATTTTAAGGTACTTTCGCGGTTTTCCGAACGAATTTCGAACGAAAAACCGCGAAACAATACAAATTTACAAGCGACGACCGCAGCAAAATTACAGTTCGCGTTTGATTTCTTCCATAACGAACGCTTCCAAAATATCGCGTTCCTTGATGTCATTGAAGCGTTCCAGCCCGATACCGCATTCAAATCCTTGCGCCACTTCTTTCACGTCGTCTTTGAAACGGCGGAGCGACGAAATTTTGTCCTCGGCGATCACGATACCGTCGCGTACGACACGAATCTGCGCGTTTCGCGTGATCTTGCCGTCTTGGATATACGAACCGGCAATGAATCCGACGTTCGGAACATGAATGGTTTGACGCACTTCGGCGTGGCCGATAACGACTTCTTTATATTCGGGCGCCAACATACCGTTGATGGCGGCGGTGATTTCTTCGATACACTCGTAAATGATACGATAGGTGCGAATATCCACGTTTTTCTGCACGGCGGAATCGGTGGCAACCTTGTCGGGACGCACGTTGAATCCGACGATAATGGCATTCGACGCATCGGCGAGCATAACGTCGCTTTCTTTGATACCGCCGACGGCACTGTGAATAACTTTGACCTTAACTTCGTCGTTCGAAAGCTTTTCGAGTGATGCCTTAACCGCTTCGGCAGAGCCTTGTACATCGGCTTTGACGATGATGGCAAGCTCTTTGGTACCTTCGTTGATCTGGTCGAAGAGGGTGTCGAGTGAAACCTTGGCGTTGGCTTTGAACAACTCTTCTTTGGCGTCGTTCTTACGTTTTTCAACCAATTCGCGCGCCATTTTTTCATCGGCAACCGCACGGAATTCGTCGCCCGCTTCGGGCACTTCCGAAAGACCGGTGATCTCCACGGGAACCGAGGGCCCCGCTTGCTTTTGAAGCTTACCGTTTTCGTCGCACATCGAACGAACACGACCGATCGCCGTACCGGCGATTACCACATCGCCCTGCTTGAGCGTACCGTTTTGTACCAAAACGGTGGAAACGGGACCGCGTCCCTTATCCAGCTTTGCTTCGATGACGATACCCTTGGCTTCGCGATTCGGATTGGCTTTCAAATCCTGCATATCGGCAACCAACAATACCATTTCGAGCAATTCGTCGATACCTTGCCGCTTGAGAGCCGAAACCGGCACGCAAATGGTATCGCCGCCCCATTCTTCGGGTACAAGCTCATACGAGGTCAAATTCTGTTTGATATTGTCGGGGTTTGCGCCGACTTTATCCATCTTGTTGATGGCAACGATGATCGAAATACCGGCGGCTTTCGCATGGTTGATGGCTTCGACGGTTTGCGGCATGATACCATCGTCGGCTGCAACAACCAAGATAGCGATATCGGTCGCTTTCGCACCGCGTGCGCGCATAGCCGTAAAGGCTTCGTGACCGGGGGTATCGAGGAAGGTGATATCGCGACCGTTTACTTTCACGCAATAAGCACCGATTGCCTGTGTAATGCCGCCCGCTTCGCCTGCGGTTACGTTGGAATGGCGAATGGCATCGAGAAGCGAAGTCTTACCGTGGTCAACGTGACCCATAACGCAGACAACGGGACTGCGGGGCGCAAGGTCTTCGGGTTTGTCCTCTTCGTCCGAGAACAAGCGCTCTTCGATCGAAAGCACCACTTCTTTTTCGGCTACGATTCCCATTTCATCGGCAAGCAAATACGCGGTATCGTAATCGACGTATTTGTTGGCGCCGACCGCGTCCATACCCAGTCCCATCATCAAAAGCTTCTTGACCACTTCGCCCGTGGTAATATGAAGCTTGGACGCAAGATCCGAAATCATGATTTCTTCGGGAAGGGTGATCGGTCCCGCGAATTTCTTCACTTCGACCGTTTCCTTCACGGGCGCGCCTTTGCCCTTGCGGTTGGGCTTGCCTTTCGCGGGCGCCGAAAATCCGCGTGCCGCCGATTCGTTGCGGTTGATTCTGCCGCCGGCACGATTTTGTGCGCCTTGGGCTTTCTTCTGCTTCTTTTTGCCGGCGTCCTCTTCCGCTCCGACACGGTCGGGCACCAATGTGTCCAAACGTTCGTCGTACTTCGAAAGATCGACTTCGTGCGAACGGATATCCACCAGACGAACGTTCGAATCGTTGCGCACACCGCCGTCGGGACGCGTTACTTGCGATTCGTCGAGCGTTACCGTATGTTCGGACGCATAGCGACTGCGAGCACGACCGTCTTTGTCATAAATCGGGCGAATGCTCGGTTGACGAACCGACTGACCGTATTCGTCGTCCTTGTCGCGGGGCGCGGCATTTTTGCCGAACTTGCCCGCGCGGTTCTTGTCGAATGCGTTCTTGGGCTTTTGCGGAGCGGCGGGCGCCACTTTTACAAAGCCGTCTTTTCCGAATATTTCGGTCGGTTGCTTGGCAGAGGTCGAAGAAGCTCCCCCGCCCTGCTTGTTGAAACGATCGTTAAAGCGCGATACGCTGTCGCGATTTTGCATATTGCCGTTCGCGGGGCGTCTTTCGCCGAACGAGCCGTTCGGACGGTTGTCGTTTGCGCGATTGTCGTTCGAACGGGGCGCGCTCGCGTTGCGGCGCGTGTCCGCATTGCCGTTTGCCGCGTTTTTCTTGGCAAGAGCTGCCGCACGCTGTGCGATCGAAGCGGCGGCATTGATAGCCGCTTGCGAAACAGCCGGGCGCTTGGCGGGTGAGGGTTCGGACTTTTCTTGCGCGGCAGAAGCGGCTTTCGGTTCGGTCGAAACAGGTTCGGCTTTCTTATCGACAACCGTTTCGGCATTTTTGCGTTCCGCTGCGGGTGCCGCTTTTTCTTCCGTATTTTCCGGTTTTTCCGCTTTTTCCGTTTTTTCCGTCGCTTTTGCGGCGGCTTTTTCGGGTGTTGCGGACTTTGCTTCGACTTTTGCTTCGGGCTTCGGCTCAACTTTTTCTTCGGCCTTGGGTTCTTCTTTCTTGACCTGTGCCAAAGCAAAATAAGCGGAAACGTCCGAAAGTTCGAACTTTTTGGTAAAATGATTCAAGATCAGGCTGACTTCCTCATCCTCCAGCGTTGCCGAAACCGATTTGCCGTCGATTCCCTTTTCGGAAAGGAATTCTACGAGTTCTTTGCCTTTTAAGCCGAGATCCTTTGCCAGTGCGTTGACTTTATTTTTTTTGGTAGCTTGTGCCATCTGTTACTGCACCTCCGTTATGTTGTCGTGAGAATATACGGCTTCCGCCTTTTCCATGCTCTTGAAAATGATTTTTTCAAATCCGGGACGAGTCAGCGCCACAGCGGAAACCAATCCGCTTTTGCCCAAACGGCGCGCGAGCGTTTCCTTGTTGCACGGTAAGAAAATGTATTTCGTTTCGGTGAGAAGAAGCTTTCCCATCAGTTTGTCGCGTGTATTGTCGGACAGATCGTTTGCCAAGAAAACGATTCGTGCCTTTGCACGCGAGATCGCAAGCGTCACCGCCTCACTGCCGACGGCAAGACCGCCCGCGTTCATGGCAAGTCCGAGTGCGCCGAGGATCTTGTCGAGATCGGCACGAAGAATCGCTTCTTTTCCGACGTAGAGTTGCAAAGAGGAATCATTGTTTCGTTTCATGCGCGTCCTCCTGTTCCGATGCCAAAAGCGAGCAAAGTTTTTCGTGCAGCTCGTCGAGAATTTCGATTTCGAGATTGGATTCGAGACGTTTCGCCTTGCGCGCCTTGGTATAGCAGGCAACGGCGGGGCAAAGATAAGCGCCGCGTCCGGAAAGTTTTCCGGTCTTATCGATCGTAACGGTCCCATCGGGCAACCGAACGACCCGTATCAGCTCGTTTTTGGGACGGCGCGTGCCGCAACCGATACATTTTCTTTCGGGAATTTTTTTATTCATGCGGAAAATAGCCGTATCCTTTCTTTCGTAAAAATATGCGGGCGTCAGTTTTCTTCGGAATCGGCGTCGATATTGCCGTTTTCCGCTTCCGACGCGTCTTTCAAAGCTTCCGCCAGCTTTTCACCGAAAGCGGTGGAGGGTTCGTTTTTGCCGCTCATTGCCAAATCGTAAAGCGCCTTCTTTTCTTCGGAGGAGCTCTTTATATCGATCTTCCAGCCGGTAAGCTTCGCGGCAAGACGGGCGTTTTGACCGCGCATACCGATGGCAAGCGACAGTTGGTCGTCGGCAACGACCACACGGCAAGAGCGTTCGTCAAGACAACGTACCGACTGTACGTCGGCGGGCGAAAGAGCCGATTTTACGTAATCTTCGATGTTTTCGCTGTACAGAATGATATCCAACTTTTCGCCGTGGATTTCTTTCATGATGTTGTTTTTACGGGTGTTTTTGGAGCCGATACAAGCACCGATCGCTTCAACGTTCGGGTCGCGCGATTCAACGGCGATCTTGGTACGCGAGCCCGCCTCACGGGCAATACTGCGGATAACGACCGTACCGTCCTGAATTTCGGGCACTTCCAATTCGAACAAACGCTTTACAAAACCGGGGTGCGTACGCGACAGCAAAACGGCGGGGCCACTGGTATCGCGTTTCACTTCCATAACGTAGACCTTGATAAATTCGCCCTCACGGTAAGTTTCGCCGGGAATCTGTTCGTTTTTGAAAAGAGTCACGTGATTTTTGCCGATGATAAGCCCCACGTTTCCAGTTTCGGGGTCGATGCGCGCCACTTCGGCGGTCACGATATCTTCTTTTTTGTTTTCGTATTCGTTGATCATGTTGCGCTGTTCGGCTTCGCGGATACCTTGAATGATAACTTGCTTTGCCGTCTGCGCAGGGATACGCTTGAAGCTGCGGGGATTGATTTCGATCTGCACGAAATCGCCGACATTGTAACTTGCTTTGAGTTTGCGCGCGTCCTCCAACTTGATCTGCGTTTCGGGGTCAAACGTGTCGAACGGTTCGTCCCCGTCGTCGTAAAAGTCGAAATCCACGTCGTCGACATCTTCTTCGGTTTCGACCTGCGGCAAAGTCAGCGCGTTGGGGTCAACGACCTCCAACAATTTGTATACGTGAATTTCCTGCTTTTCGGGATTCAATTCCACTTTCATGTTGGAATTTTTGGTTTCTTTCTTGAAGCCGGTCAAAAGCGCGGCTTCGATCTTTTCGATCATGTAGTCTTTCGGAATGCCTTTTTCTTTTTCGAGAAGCTCCAAGGCACGGAAAAACTCCTTTTGTTCTTTAGCCATGTATACGGTCCTCCGTTTCGGTTATGTCCGATATATCGGTTAAGCTTGACATATCGGGTAAATTGTGTTTCAACGTATTTGTGCTTCTGTCCGTTTGCGCGAGGTTAAAATTGCGCCACCGTGTTGATCTTCGCGATCGTTTTGCGTTCCAAGGTCAGCGCTTCGCCGTCGGCAAGCGCAAAGGTCACCGTGTCGGCATCCGGATCACACGAAGTGATTTGTGCCGTAAAGCTTTTACTGCCGTTGAGCGCCGTATAAAGACGCACCAGCACTTCGGTATTCAAAAACGCTCGGATGTGGTCATATGTGCGCAGCTCGCGCTCCAATCCGGGGGAAGAAATTTCCAGACAATAGCTGTCGGGAATCGGATCGTGCTCGTCCAAGATCGGTTCAACGGCGTCGTTGACCGTTTGACAATCGTCCAGACTGATACCGTCCTCACGGTCGATATAAATGATAAGATTCATGCCGCCCGCGTCTTTCACGTATTCCACGTCCCAAAGCGTACAGCCGCATTCTTCCACGGCGTCGCGCACCAATTCGCGCACGGTTGCCGCGATCGGCTTTTTTTTGGATTTGTTTTCCATATCGAACCCTTTCTTGTGATGATTCGGAAATCGTTCGGAGCCGAAAAAACGGGGAAATAAACCGTAAAGAGCGGTTCCGAAAACCGCTCTTTACACTCCGTATCTTAATTTCTTTTTATAGTATAACACAGCTTTTTCGAAATTTCAATAGTATTTTGGCATTTTTCTTACATTTTATAAATTTTTGTGCATTTTGCCCCCCGATTTTTCGCTTATACGCATCGATCGATGGAAAAAAGTCTGCCCGTGTAAAAGAGCCGAATCCCGACAGCACAGGGCGGCTATGGTCCGCCCGCAACCGCGTACTTTTTCTTATTTACAGCACCCGCCGCCCGTCGTGCCGCCGACCGACGAACTGTTCGGCGGGAAGAAATCGTCCATCGGGAAATTCATCTTTTTGAAAAGCGCACACGGGTCGCTCGAATCGGAGCATACCGAGCTTTCCTTGTCGGGAATACAGAATTCGCTTGCCGACAATACCAATGCCACGGGACGTTCGATCCGCACCATCGAAAACAATCCCAACGATACGTACAGGCATTTCACGCCGTAATCGTCGGTCATACCGCCGCCCATACAGCGGCAGATGTTTTCGGGGATTTGATCGCACGTACAGCAGCAACAGCCGAATTTGTATTGCTTTTCCACCAATTTTACGGCAAGACAGATCGGCGGTGCCACTTCGACCACCACTTTCGGCAAATTGGTCTTGCGATCGGGCGCGTCCTCCAAGCCGCAACAAAAATCGTTGTTGTACGGTTCGGACGTAAAGATGCTGATATTTCCCTCACTGCCGAACAAAACGCATTTTTTGTCGTAAACGGCAAGCCCGCAAAATTCCTGACTCTTGCCGCCGGGAATACAGGCTTCGAACAAAAGCTTGAAATAAAAGCGAACGTAAACCGAATAATAGCCTTTGTTAAAAGGTACCGAATCGACCGTGATGTGCGTCCATAGAATCTCGACGCATTTGCAACGAATGTTGGTGGCGTGATCGATGATATCTTGACCGCATTCGGTCAAAAATACCTTCAAGTCCTCCAAACAATCCTTGTCGCGTACCGAATCGTAGATCTTGTCGACATCGACGCAAGTGCCGCAT